>JANMSY010000276.1:0-19992 GCA_031389865.1 Anaerolineales bacterium
ATGACCCGGTAGAGCGGCTCGAGCTCGGTCTCATCCTGCTGCTCTCCGATGATCTGGATTTCCGGCGCGATCTGCAGTTTCATCTATTGATACGTACTTTTCAGCGTTTCTGGATTTATCAGGTGCAGTGCAAATTACCACAGTTCATTGAGGGCTTTGAATTCCTCAGTTGTCAGCTCGATACTGGCTGATTCAAAGTTTTCCCGGATATGTTTCGGATTATAGGACATCGGAATGGTGATGACGCGCGGCTGCCTGATGAGCCACGCCAATGCAATTTGAAATGGCGTCGCTACATGTGCTTTGGCGATTGCATTAATAGTTGTGTTGACACGCACACTGCGGAACTTCACAGGTGAATAAGCCGTGACCAGAATGTCATTTTGCTGGCAGTATTCGACTACTCCATTCTCCACGTATGCGCGGTCAGGCAGGCGATAGGGAATCTGGTTTGTGAGGATGGGTGTTTCTGAATATTCCTCTGCTTGTTTCAGTAGCTTCAATTTAAAGTTGCTCACCCCCAGATGTTTCACCTTGCCATGGCGGACAAGTTTGTTCAGGGCGCGGAACGTTTCTTCGTAATCTATACCTCTGCCCGGCCAATGGATCAGATACAGGTCGACATAATCCATGTTCAGGCGGCGCAGGCTGATCTCACATGATCTGAATACTTCGTCAAAGGCAAGATGTTCGGGTGATATCTTCGTCGTGATGAACACATCCTCGCGTTTTGTGTTCGTCTCGCGTAACGCGCGCCCGATCAGTTCCTCTGAATGTCCCGCCGCGTAGAATTCGGCTGTGTCAAAGTGAGTGTAGCCCACTTCCAGTGCAGCACGGAGGGCGGCCAGTGAAGCCGAGTCTAGCGTGGAGTCCGCGGATGAATCGCCGCCGATGCTCCAGGCGCCGAACCCGATCCTGGGGAGAGTCACATGATGGACTGTTTCATATTTCATATCTATTCTTCACCTCGTGCAGACATTTGGTGGCATCTCTTATTTTTATCATGGTTTTCCTCTATACAAAATGCACCATCCGGCATATCTCTGAAGGGTTATGGTATTCCCTTTTCCGGTTCGGTATCGTTTTCAGACGCTAACAACAGCTTTCCAGCCGCGTCTATCTCCTCCTTATCACCGATCAGACCTATCCGGTCACCGGATTGAAATACCGTTATGGATTTTGGGTTTGCGAATAATTGGCCTTCGCGCAGGATTGCCACCACAGACGCACCGGTCTGTGCGCGCAGATTGGCATCAGCCAGAGTCTGCCATACGAGGGGATTATTCTCCGGAAGGCGGAACCAATTGATCTCAATGCTGTTCGCGGCATTGAGGAGATCGTGCAGCAGCCGATGCTCTTCCTCCGTATTGATCTGCAGATCGTAATGATCGTGACGTACTGCGTCAGTGTAGCGAAAAATCTCCTGGAGAGGGAAGCCCAGTTGCAGAAGTGTATGCCGAACAATTTCGAGCCCGCCTTCCAATTCAGGGTGGATCACATCTCCAGCGCCAAGTTGGGTGAGGCGTTTTGTCCCTTCTTCAGAAGTCGCGCGAGCGATGATGGGCAGTTCAGGGGCCAGATCGCGCGCCGCAGCCACAACCAACGCACTGGCATCTTCATCCGGGCCGGCGACGACCAGTGCCCGCGCCCGTCCGAGCCCGGCATGTTTGAGTACCTCAGAGTTGGCCGCATCCCCATACAGGCTGGGAATGCCCAGCCTGTCCAATTCCTCCACCCGTTCCGCGTCCGCATCCACGACAAGGTGCGGTATTGACATTTGTCCCAACAGGCTGACGATATGGCGTCCGACGCGTCCATAACCAACGATGACGACATGGTCTTTGATCGATTCTTCAATCAGAATCGGTGCCGGACCATGCCGATCCAGCAATTTCCAGAGTGCTGGAAATCGCTGCAGCCATCTCTCCATTGGATGCACCAATCGAAACATTGGGGTATTGAGCGTAATGGATAGCAGCGCGCCGGCCAGGATCAGGGAATACTGAGTCCGGTCCAGCAGGCCAAGTCCCATGGCCTCCTGACCGAGAATGAATGAAAATTCACCGATCTGACTCAAGCCAGCCGCCAGAACCAATGTCGTGCGAGCCGGCCATGGGAACACAAAGCCCATGAAAAGAGTAAGGATGGCTTTACCGATCACGATCAAACCTGTCAGTCCGAGGATAAGGCCAATGTTATCCAGAATGTAACGCGGATTAACCAGCATTCCGATAGAAACGAAGAACAGCACGGCAAAGGCATCCCGAAACGGCAGGACATCCGCACCTACCTGATGACTCAGCGGCGATTCACTAACAACAACCCCTGCCACAAATGCGCCCAAGGCCAGTGATACTCCAAACAATTCAGCTGCGCCGAGAGCGATACCGAGTGCGATTGTAAGGATCGCAAGGATGAATAATTCTCGAGACCGCGTATGAGCAATGCGCAACAACACCCACGGAATGAACCTTGTGCCAGCGAATAAGACAAGGAGTACGAAACCAGCTGCCTTGAGCAGAGTTAGACCAAGTTGTCCCCAGTTAAATCCGCCTGATGTATTTGCCAGGGTGGGCATCAAGACCAGGATCAGCACGGTGGCCAGATCTTCCACAACAACCCAGCCAACAGCCGCCTGACCGTGCTGAGTGTTGAGCAACCCCTTGTCCGTCAGTCCTCGCAGCAGGACAACTGTACTGGCAATGGATATCGCCAGCCCTATTACGATCCCAGATGTGACGGGCCAACCCCACAATTGACTAAAGCCAAAGCCCAGCAGAGTGGTCAGTACCATACGACCCAGGGCGCCAGGGAGCGCAACGGAACGTACTTTCCAAAGATCGTTTATCGAGAAGTGTAGGCCCACACCGAACATCAGAAAGATCACTCCCAGCTCAGCAAGCTGGCTGATCGTTTCTGTATCGCCGACGAACCCGGGCGTAAACGGTCCGATGGCGATCCCTGCCAGCATATAACCTACAATGGTAGGCAGGCCGATGCGGCGGGCGATAATGCCGCCGATGAACGCTACTACTAACGCCACCGCAATATTGATGAGCAATGTTACTTCATGCATCTTGCCTCCACCTATCCACGTTCATCTCCCGGTTCCAGATTCTCACTATTCTACACAATAAAAAACCACCTTCTGGGAGGCAGGCTGATCGTTTTCTTGCTAAAGAATCTCACTCTGCCAGTGAGTGGATGTAGTCAAGATCCAGTTCCCCTTTCGCTCCCCATCCTTTTTTTCCTTCCGGGATCTCGGGCCGGAACTTTTCATACAGGTCATAGGCTTTCGTCTCGAGTTGTTTGGGCGTGAGAGCTTTGGCAAGCTTTTCCATCGCAGCGCGGGCTTCATCGAGATCATCTTTGAATTTTTGTTTGAGATATGTTTCGGTGCTCTCCGCGTGGATGGGTTCGCCATCGATCGCTGCGCGCAGCCCCTGCGGAGTCTGGAACGCGGGAACGCTTCTTCCCAGTATCTCAATGAATACCGTTTCGACAGGTTTTCCCTTCTCTTTTACTTTCTTCTTCTCTTCACTTTTCTCGTCGTAGATCCCCAACTTCCGCCCTCTGGATTGTGCATTGAGTCCCGTCACTGCTTTGCCGAGCGACAAGGCCGTTTCCTTATCATAGCCAAGTCGCTCTGCCACCACCGCTGTCCAAAGAGTCAACACTGGTGCACGGTTGATCTTGATCTTCTTATTCGTCATTTTTCTTTTCTCCTCTTTACAAATAAAAGTTGAAGCTTCGAAGAAGAAGTAATGTTGTAAATACTATACACTAAACTGGGAGTTGGAACAATATAATATAGCCTTGCACACAAAACTTTGTAAGAACCATCACCACGCATTCACAGATCAAAATAATAGAATTCCAGTTGGACAAGATAAAAAGAGCAGGGCATTTATGCCCTGCTCCTTCTCATTCAAGAGATAAGACTTATGGAAGTGGCGGATTGGCGTTGTGCACCAGGTCGAGTGCCATCTCGGGGAACCAAGCTCCAGCACGTGGATCGATCAACCCCCACTCAGGAGAGATGACTTGTAATGACTAATTCACTATGCTGGAACTCTTTGCGCTGCCTCAAAGCCTCTCTGCAGTGCCTGATAATTCTTGGGCAGAAGATGTTTGTGCCGCACAGGCAAATGACCTTCGAGTGCCTTCTCCACATCCCTGATCGTAACTTCCGGTAACGCGCTCAATAACGCGCCGATTGCCACCATGTTCATTAATTTTTTGTCGCCAATCTCCTCGGCGATCTCGTTGCATGGCACCAGGATGACGTTGATGTCAGCGCGCTTTGCGCCGCGGTCCACCATGGATTGATTGACGATCAATGTTCCGCCTGGCGCGAGGGTCGCCTCATATTTATCGAACGACGGAAGGTTCAAGGCAACTGCCAGCAGCGGATTCTTTACCAGCGGCGAACCGATCTCGTCATCGGCAACGATGACGGTGCAGTTGGCAGTGCCGCCGCGCATTTCGGGGCCGTAGGAGGGAATCCAGGTGACCTCCCTGCCCGCGTCCATGGCGGCATACGCCAGCACTTGTCCAGCAAACAAAACGCCCTGACCGCCGAAACCTGCAATAATGATTTCCTTTTGCATGTTACCTCCATGTCATTGCGAGACGGTGCACTTCCGTCGAAGCAATCTCCAACTTGACGGGGATTGCTTCGACGCAAAGAACGCTCCTCGCAACGACATCTAGATCTTTATCTGTGCCACGCCTGCCGCGACCTTGTAATCACCAAGCGGATAAGCGTGCACCATATGTTGTTCGACGAACTTCAACGAGTCCACAGGAGTTATCCTCCAGTTGGTGGGACAGGTCGAGAGCAGCTCCACCATCGAGAAGCCGAGTCCGCGCGCCTGGGTTTCAAATGCCATGCGGATCGCCTTCTTTGCGAGACGGATGTTCTTCGGGTCATGCAGCGATCTGCGTACGCAGTAGCCCACTCCATCAAGCGTGGAGAGCATCTCTGCCACGCGGATGGGAAAGCCCTGCGTCTCCACATCACGCCCGTTGGGGGATGAAGTGGTCTTCATGCCGGGCAGGGTGGTGGGAGACATCTGTCCACCGGTCATGCCGAAGTTGGCATTGTTGATGAAGATCACAGTCAGGTTTTCGCCGCGCGCTGCAGCATGGACGATCTCACCCATGCCGATCGAAGCCAGGTCGCCGTCGCCCTGATAGGTGAAGACAATGCGGTCAGGCAGAACGCGCTTGATGCCGGTTGCCATGGCGGGTGCGCGTCCATGCGGCGCTTCGACAAAATCGGTATCGAAATAGTTATACGCGAACACGGAGCATCCCACGGGAGCCACGCCAATCGTCCTATCGATCAAGTCCATTTCTTCCAGGACTTCAGCGATCAGGCGATGTGCCACACCATGTGTGCAGCCTGGGCAGTAATGCGTTGGTGAATCGGTAAAACCTTCGGGCCGTTCGTAAACCAAATTATTTGGAGTTGTCATCATTACCTCTATACCTGTGTCATACGCTCAAGCCAGGCATCACGCGGATTTGTTTCCAGGCTCAACTTACTCGTTGTGATTCGTTCGATCTCATGCCGGATCTCTTCTGTGAAGGGGACTACACCGCCCATGCGACCATAAAACTCGACGGGCACGCGTCCCTTGACTGCCAGGCGGACGTCCTCCAGCATTTGACCGGAATTCATCTCGGTGACGAGGAATCCGCTCACGCGCCCGATCAACTGTTCGATCACCTCGGATGGAAACGGGCTGACGGTGATCGGCCTCAATAATCCAACCTTGATCCCCTGCTGGCGCGCCTGCCGCACCGCTGACAGTGCCACGCGTCCCGCCGTGCCGAAGCCAATGATGACGAACTCTGCGTCATCAAGGAAATATTCCTTATAAAGAACTTCGTTTTCCTGTATCTTCTTCCAGCGCGATAAAAGCCTCAGATTGGTTTTCTCTTCTTCAATGGGATCAAGATAGATCGAAGTCAGGACGCGGCGCTCGCGCTTTCCCATCTTTCCATCTGTTGCCCAATCCCAATTTGCGCGCTGTATCGCTTTCATCTCCGGCATCTTCGCGGGTTCCATCATCTGACCCACTGAGCCATCCAGGATAACCATACAGATCGTTCGATATTTTTCCGCCAGATCGAATGAGAGGACGGTCAGGTCAATTGCCTCCTGCACCGAAGCAGGCGCAAGCACAATGTTGTGATAATCACCGTGCCCGCCGCCATGCACCGCCTGGTTATAGTCAGCTTGCGAGGGCGCGATGTTGCCGAGACCGGGTCCGCCGCGCATCACGTTGACCAATACCGCCGGGACTTCCGTGCCCGCGATATAGGACATGCCTTCCATCATGAGGCTGACACCCGGGCTCGAGGATGTGGACATTACGCGTACACCCGCGCATGCCGCGCCATAGACCATGTTGATCGCGCCCAGTTCTGATTCAGCTTGTACAAATGCGCGTCCGAGTTCGGGCATACGCCTTGAAAGGTACTCAAGTATTTCTGTTTGCGGGGTGATGGGGTAGCCAAAGTACGCCTCCAGCCCGGCGCGGACCGATGCTTCAGCGATGGCTTCATTGCCTTTCCATAATTCACGTGTCATTTATTTCTCCAAATAGTAGGGGCGTAGGTAGATTCTACGCCCCTGCTGTGGTGGGAACCGCTTTGGTGATTTCACGATACACCGTGATGGCTGCGTCCGGGCAGACCAGTGCGCAAATAGCACACCCCGTGCAACCGTCCTTGAACGTGTGCGCGGGGTGGTAGCCCTTGGGGGTAAGCCTCGTCATGTCCAGCTCCATTACTGCCTGCGGACATGCGCCAAGACATAGCTCGCATCCTTTGCAGTAGGTATCGCTGACCTCAATCCAACCTTTTGCAGGCATCTATTTCTCCTTGTCTGAGTTGTTTACCAGGTAACCAGATAACTTTCATCTTGATTATGACTTTTTATACCCGAAGCGTATAGTGCCAAGCGTCATGCTCGCGATGATACAAAAATCATCCCTTCGGGAAGGGATGATTTTTGCCAATAAGGAAATTATCCCGCTGTGAAGTTGAAAATTCAGTAAATCACGAATTTGATTCTAACCTCAGCATAACCCGTCATTGCGAGGGTTCTTTGCGAAGCAATCTCATATTTTCGAGCAATTTTCCGCCTGAGGAGTAAGATTGCTTCGTCGGGAAAGGCATCCTCCTCGCAATGACGGTAAAACCTGTGATTTACTGAAATTGGGGAAATGTTCATATTTATAAATGGGGGAGCGCGAGTCGAAGCGTTTGAACAATAGACTCAAGTTAAGGTCCTGATTTGAGATAAGCACAACTCATCAATAAGCATAAGTAAAACTGTTGATTGCAGTTATCTTCATCACTAATGCTTGTGATGAAGTCCGGTTAAGCTTGTGAACAATTGCACAAACTGCGGAGGTTAAATGCGAAAGTCTCTTGTTGTTATATTGCTTGTGTCTTTCTGGCTGGTGGGATGTAAGGCTGCTACTCCTGCGCCGACCATTATATCCACTGATCTGCCAGGTGCGGTTCCAGCATCTCCCACAGTCGAGGCTGTGGATTACTGTGTATCCTGTCATACAGATAAGGAGGAGCTGATCTCTACAGCAAAACCGGTTGAGGCTGCGGAAAGCGAATCAAAGGGAGTTGGCTGAGGGGGTGATGTGGCTCCGTTGGAGCCTTGGGAAAAAGTTTTGGTGGATGGCGAGAAATTTCCGCAATCCACACATGGACAGAAGTCGTGCATTGACTGCCACAGTGGTACTCAATCCAGCGACAAGAAAACAGCACATCAAGGTCTGGTTGCCAGCCCCAGCGCACAACCTGAAGAGTTTTGCGCCGAATGTCATGCAGACCAGACGGCCGCGTACGCAAACAGTTTGCACAACACCCAGGCAGGCTACTGGACAGCCATCAACGCACGTAGCGTGCCGGAAAATCATCCTGCCCTCGAAACAGCGTTCAACAACCATTGCGCCACATGCCATACCACATGCGGGGAATGTCATGTGACTCAGCCGAAGAACGTAGGTGGCGGTCTGTTCAGCGGACACCTGTTCGAAAAGACGCCACCGATGACGCGTTCATGCACAGCCTGTCATGGAAGCCGTGTAGGTAATGAGTTTCTTGGCAAGAACGAAGAATTGCCCGGAGATGTGCATTTTCGGGAAGCACGCATGAACTGTGTAAAGTGCCATGAAGGCGTGGATCTGCATGGCTCGGTTAATAGCGCGCCGGAACATCGTCTTGCTGGCGCGGAAGATCCAAAATGCGTGGATTGTCACCCCTCTGTCGCGCCGGGTGGCGATAGTAATCCGATGCACCAGACGCACGGAGAAACCCTGTCCTGCCAGGTCTGTCATTCCATCACATATACAAGCTGCGATGGCTGTCATGTGGCTGTAAGTGAAACAAGTGGAAAGCCATACTTTGAAACGCAAGCCACATACATGACCTTCCTGATTGGCCGCAATCCGAATCCAAGTGAAGAGCGCCCATACAAATATGTCCCTGTACGGCATGTGCCTGTCGCAGAGACGAGTTATCAGTTCTATGGTGAAAACCTGTTGAGCAATTTCAATGCATTGCCCACCTGGGTCTATGCCACGCCGCACAACATTCAGCGCAACACACCGCAGAATTCAGCGTGCGAGAATTGTCATGGCGGCAATACAGCTCTGTTCTTAACGTCAGACAAGATCAAGCCCGAAGAAACGGAAGCAAACCAATCGGTCGTTGTCGATACGTTGCCCATTTCGATCGAAGTGATTTTGTCTGCTCCAAACATGCCTGCCGCGCACGCGCAGATCCCACCCGATTTATGTGCCACCTGCCATACCAGTGGAAGCGGAAATGCACCACTGACGCCCGAAAGCCATGCGGTGTATTCAAAAGATCAATGTCAAGGCTGTCACAAGTTGCCTGAATGAGCTTGTTCAAACTAAGAAATTCAAAAGGAGAAGAAATAATGTCCAAAAAAATGCAAATGCTTCTCGGCGTACTGATGGTATTCAGTATCATCCTGAGCGCATGTGCCCCCGCCGTAAAAGAAGCTCCTGTAGTCACTGAAGCTCCAATCGTCACCGAAGCGCCTGTTATTGAGGCGCCTGCCATTGACACACAAGCTTTGTTTGCAGGGTTAATCACTGAACTGCCCGCCGACAAAGGCTATGGCACTGTCAAGCCTGCCATGCTGAATGAGGAGCTGGTTGACAAGGCGCCGTTCCTCCTCGATGTACGCGAAGCCGCCGAAGCGGAAGCAGATGGTTATATCGAAGGTGCAGTGAATCTCCCCGTGCGCGAACTGCTTGCCAATCTCGATAAACTCCCGGCCAAGGACGAGCCCATTGTTATCTATTGCGCTTCCGGTCATCGCGCAGGCATGATGTTCTCTGCCCTCAAGCTATTGGGCTACACCAATGTGCGGAACCTGGCTGGCGGTTTAAACGGCTGGAAGAAAGCCAACCTGCCAGTGGTGACGGGTTCTTTACCGGCTGCTCCTGTTGCGCTCAGCATGCCTGAGATTACTGATCAACCATTGTTCGAAATGCTCAATGGCTTCTTCGTTGCCATGCCCGCTGACTTCTATGCGATCAAATCGGACGCACTCGCGGAAGCCCTTACCGGTGCAACGCCTCCCACCATCATTGACATCCGCACCGCGGAGGAATTTGCCAAAGATGGTTACATCGAAGGCGCGATCAACATCCCTATGCAGGAAATCTTCAGCAATCTTGAGAAACTCCCTGCCAAGGATGCACCCATCGTGGTCAACTGCGTTTCCGGTCATCGCGGCTCCATCATTGCCATGGGTTTACGTCTGCTGGGCTATGAGAATGTTATGAATCTCGCTGGCGGACTTAATGCATGGAAAGCCGCCAAACTGCCTGTAGTGGGCTGGGTGGATTGGGCAGTCAAATGGCCCGAATACATCGCCAACCTGCCTGAAGGCTATTCCACAATCAAGGCCGCTGACCTGAACACTGCCCTCGTCGAAAATCCCCCATTCGTGCTCGACGTGCGTGAAGCTGCTGAACCTGAAAAGGATGGCTTCATCGCCGGCGCAGTCAACATCCCCATACGTGAAGTCCTCAATAACCTTGATAAGCTTCCGGCAAAGGATCAGCCGATTGTGGTCTACTGTCTTTCTGGCCATCGCGCTGCACTGGTTATGGCGTCCCTGCAAATGCTTGGATACACAGATGTGAAGAATCTTGCGGGTGGACTCAATGGATGGAAGAAAGCTGAACTCGCGGTGGAAACGGGTACGCTTCCCAGCAAGCCGACAACTGGTACCGCTCCCGAAGTTGACGCGGTCCTCCTGCGCGACCTGGGTGCATTCCTCACCAGCCTCCCCGAAGGCTATTTCACCGTCAAAGCCCCGGATCTGAACGTGGAACTGACCGGCACTCCCGCACCGATCCTCCTGGACGTCCGCACCGTGGAAGAGACCGCTACTGGCTACATCGAAGGCGCACTTCTTATCCCGTTCAAGGATTTTGCCGCCAACCTTGCCCAGCTCCCCGCTGACAGAGCCACGCCCATTGTGGTGCTGTGCCAATCGGGTCATCGCGGCGCTATCGTCACGATGTACCTGCGCATGACAGGCTATACCAATATCCGCAACCTGGCGGGCGGCATGAATGCCTGGGCCGCCGCTGAACTGCCTGTGGTGAAGTAGACTGATCAATCCAGTAAAGCTGCCCACAAGATTTTCTTGCGGGCAGCTTCATGGGGGAATTTACCTAGTACCGTCATAAGCAACTATTGACAATTATCACTATTCAACCATATGAGAACCTCTTATGCTTATTCAGACTAAACATCACTGGGACTTATCACACAGAGAGAAGCCAATGGTTGAACTATCCAATTTGCGTGTCTTCCTGGTTGCGGCGGAGGAAAAAAATTTTTCTCAGGCTGCCAAACGATTGCACATGTCGCAATCGGCGGTCAGCCAGAATATTCAAACGCTTGAGCGTATCTATGGTGTGGAGCTATTCACACGTCTCGGGCGTTCCATGGAACTCAGCGAAATCGGTGAGGTAATCCTTCCGGCTGTTCGCGATGTACTTAATGCTGCGCGTCTGTTGGATGATGGTATACGAAACAGCAGGGATCATATTGGGGGCGAATTGGTCATCGGTTGTTCCACCTCAGCAGGTAAGTACATCATGACCACTTTGCTCGCCGCATTTTGTCGCGAGTATCCTGCCATTCGACCGCGTATCCAGATCATGGGCCGGGAAACCGTCTATGAACGTCTGCGAAGTGAAATTCTTTCCATTGGAATCACGAGTAAATATCTGGATCATCGTGACCTGGAATGCCTGCCTTTATTTGAAGACCGAATCATTTTGATTGTTCCTCCTGACCATACATGGACAAAATTTGGTCGGGCCTTGCCCGCAGATTTATTGGATCAGCCATTTATCAGTCGTGAAGAGGCCTCGGGCACATGTGAAACCGTTATGGATGGATTGAAGGCGCTCAATGTCACACTTGAAATGCTGAACGTTGTCATGGAAATCGGCAACCCGGAAGCGATTGCCATGGCGGTGGAACAAGGCATGGGCATGGCATTTGTCTCTGAAATGGTGGCAGTTCGCAGCCTGGCCCTGGGACGAATCAAGAAGATCGAAGTGGATGGCCTTGATCTCCGGCGTACAATTTACATGTCCCGCAATGTTGCTCATGCATTTACACGTGCTCAATCATTATTCTGGGAGTATGCTCAATCACAACGCCAGCATCTTAACTCGGATGTTTGGGAAAATCTTATGAGTCTTATGCCGGCCGTGTAAGCGTTTCAGAGTATTTCCTTCACCATGACGAGAGCGACAGACAACAATCTACCGCTCTTTTTATAGATGGTAGAATCGTTTTATGAAACCCATTTGGAGGAAACCATGACAGATGCTGTCATCATTGACGCAATCCGCACCCCGATCGGTGCCTTGGGCGGGGTTCTCTCCTCGCTGCGCCCCGATGATATGGCTGCCCTCGTTATAAAGGAAATCATCCAACGCAATCAGCTTGACTCAGCACTTGTGGAGGAAGTCTTTCTTGGCTGCGCGAACCAGGCAGGCGAAGACAATCGCAACATCGCGCGTATGTCCGCACTGTTGGCGGGGCTGCCCGTGGAAGTGGCAGGCGTGACCGTGAACCGTTTATGCGCGTCGGGTTTGAATGCGATCAATCAGGCTGCGCGCGCCATCAAAGCAGGCGAGGGGGATGTGTACATTGCAGGCGGAGTCGAGTCGATGAGCCGCGCGCCATATTCATTACCCAAAGCAGAATCAGGCTTTTCGTTCGGAAACCTGACTGCGTATGATACAGCTCTGGGCTGGCGGTATCCAAATCCCAAAATGAAGGAAATGTACGGAACCGACTCAATGGGTGAGACTGCGGAGAATATCGCCAGAGAGCGCCCGCACATCACGCGCGAGAAACAGGATGCGTTTGCCGTGCGGAGCCATCAGTATGCCATTGCCGCGATTGACTCGGGACGCCTTAAGGAAGAGATTCTCCCTGTTGCATTTCCCCAGAAAAAAGGTGACCCAAAAATCGTGGATACGGACGAACGTCCACGACGCGACACCACGATGGAGTCGCTTGCCAGGCTGAAGCCAGCCTTCGCCAAAGAAGGCGGGACCGTGACGGCAGGAAACTCATCCGGACTCAATGATGGAGCCGCCGCATTACTTGTCATGAGCGCAGATAAAGCCAGGGAACTACATCTTAAACCGCTGGCGCGTATTGTTACATCTGCTTCTGCGGGTGTGCCGCCGCGCGTGATGGGATATGGGCCCGTCCCTGCAACGAAGAAAGCATTGCAGCGCGCCGGCCTGCAGGTGAAGGATCTCGGACTTGTTGAACTCAATGAAGCCTTTGCAATTCAATCACTGGCTGTGATCGAAGATCTGGGTGTTGACCCTGAGCTCGTCAATGTCAACGGTGGCGCGATTGCCATCGGCCATCCTCTTGGATGTTCGGGCGCGCGCCTGATGACGACCCTTGTCCATGAGATGCGCTTGCGCGGGAATGTCAGATATGGGCTTGCGACTCTTTGTGTGGGTGTCGGTCAGGGCGAAGCAACGATCGTGGAATATCTCGGATAGGCAAGCCCTGGAGGATCATGAAACGAATTCTCACATTATTATTTCTACTCGCTTTTGGTACCGCCTGTAGTACCAACACCTCATCCCCTCGATCTGCTGAACTTCCACCTACGCCCTATCCCGATACACCATCTCCGGCTGAGATCGACGCGCCGCTGGTGGAAGCCCCTGCGTTGCTGGAACTGGATATGTTCAATGAGCTCGATGGCTGGGGCGTGACCGAGACGCAGATCGTCCGCACAAATGATGGCGGAATAACCTGGTATAACGTCACGCCCCCGGATGTGGCGGAATTGGGTTTCAGCGTGGATACGTTTATTCTCGATAACAACACTGCCTGGCTGCAAAAACCCGATTTTGAAAACTTTCCCAATAGCGGATTCATGTACCGCACAACCGATGGCGGACTCACGTGGACAAACGTCAGCTCGCCATTCAGCCGGGGAGATATCAACTTTGTTGATTCAAATGATGGCTGGGTGCTTGCCGATCTCGGCGTGGGTGCAGGCTCGAATGCCGTCGCTGTGTATCAAACGGCCGACGGCGGCGATACCTGGGAACAAACTTATATTAACGACCCAAACAGTCCTGACGCCAGCGACTCGTTGCCACTCGGTGGGATCAAATCTGATCTGGTGGCGTTGAATAGGCAGACTGCCTGGATAAATGGTGTGGTCTATGCCCCGGGCGAGGTGTACCTGTATCGCACAGAGGATGGCGGGCACAACTGGGATCAAGTTAGCGTTGCATTGCCCGCGGGCGCTGAAAATTTCGAACTCAGCATAGACCAGGATCAGATGCAATTTGTATCTGCCACTGACGGCTTTTTCGTGCTGCGAATGGCGGGTGACGCTACGCAGACCGTCGTGTATGTCACGCATGATGCAGGCGATACCTGGTCTCTCGCATCAGCGGTCATCGACGGCGCAGGGGCCATGGATTTTTTGTCGGCGGAGGAGTTGATCATGTATGATGGCGGGCCCTTCCACGTCACGCGTGATGCGGCGCGTACCTGGGTCACGGTTTCTCCGGATATCGTCTTCGGCGAATCCTTTGCGAACATGGAGTTTGTCAACACATTGGCAGGCTGGGTGATTACGCTTGACCCCGCCAATAATCACCGCTCCCTGTATCGAACCGGCGACGGAGGCGCAACATGGTTTCCCGTTATTCCCTGATCCTCCTGCTCACGATCTTTTTGATCGGATGCAGACCCGCTTCGCCCACGCCGACGGCTGCTCCCGCTCCATCATCTCCTGATGAGCTGGAGACAACTTCCGTCCCTAAAACGCCCACCGCCGCGCCGGAGTATGTCGAACAGCTTCGCAACGCGGAATATCGTCTTGGCCTGCCAGACTCCCTGCAGGTGGTGCAATTGACAGATGGAAAGTTTGAACAGGGAGCGCCTGCTGACGCGGATCATATTTCAGTATCCGTGACTGACTTTGTGACAGCAGGCGATTTGAATGCGGATGGTGTCGATGAGATTGCCGCTCTTGTTTCTGAAAATTATGGTGGAACGGGTGTGTTTGTTTTTCTCACTGTGTACACAGATGTGAACGGAACTCCCACTTTCTTTACTTCCGCGATCGTGGATGACCGCCCCCAACTCAACGCGCTTTCGATTGAGAACGACGAAATTTTTCTGGACGCAGTGATCCACGGAACCGATGAACCCATGTGCTGCCCCACATGGCGGACCACGCGTCATTATCGTCTGGTCAATGATCAACTGGATATGACCGATTACGCAACGTTCACCCCCGATGGCAGACCGCGTACCATTACGATCGAATCTCCTGCAAATGGGGCTGAGGTGTTCAGCTCTGTTCAGGTGAAGGGCAGTGTTGCGATTGCGCCATTTGAAAACAATCTGACGTATAGTATCAGGGATGTGGGCGGCGTGGAACTTTCACGCGGTGCGATCAGCGTCTCTGCTGCCGACCTGGGAGCACCCGGTACATTTGATGCACTGATTCCCATCGGAAGCATCCTGTCGAGCGCGGTGGTCATTGTTGAAGTTCAGGAGTTTAGCGCAGCGGATGATTCGTTACTTGCGATGGATTCAGTCGAATTGGTTGTAAAATAATGTTATCCTCGCGTGGCGTGAAGGCGAAACGCGAGAAATTTATTCGTATTGGAGGAAACCATGCCGAACACAGTCCGTGATTGGATGTCCAGCCCTGTAGTGGTCGTTGATCCTGATTCAAGTGTCAAGTATGCATTGACGCTCATGCGCCGCCGCAAAATTCGAAGCGTGGTCGTTGCCATGTCTGAAAAGAATCCCACCTATGGGATTGTGACTTCCACAGATATTCGTGACAAAATCGCTGCGGCAGGAAGAAACCCAGTTGAAACGACCGTTCGTGAAATCATGTCGGGTCCGCTCATCACCGGCAGCCCGGATTGGACCCTGATGGAATGTTCACAAGTCATGCAGCAGCATCGTTTTCACCATCTTCCGATTGCTGACGAGAGTGGCGCCTTAATTGGCTTAATATCGGACACCGACATTTTCATGGCAGTGGAAGAAACAGGCTGGCAGGAGGAAGGATAGGAAACCGCTAGGGGCGGGGTCCTCGCCTCGGAGGGATACCCTCCTGTCCCTGCATTTGCATTATGCCCAATCAGAAGTATTACGTGGTATGGAAGGGACGAACCCCGGGTATCTTCGCGTCCTGGGCGGAGTGTGAGAAGCAGGTCAAGGGGTTTGCCGGCGCAGAGTTCAAGGCGTTTGGGTCGCGCGCGGAGGCGGAAGCAGCCTTTCGGTCAGAGTATGAGGCGTACAGAGGCACGTCATCCTCCCTCGGGAAATGGAAAACTGCCAGTGTCAAGCCGATCCTTCCATCCCTCTGCGTGGACGCGGCTTGCAGTGGAGCACCAGGCAAGCTCGAATATCGGGGGGTGTTTACCGAGTCAGCTGAACAGATCTTTCACTTCGGACCGTTTGCGGATGGAACGAACAATGTCGGTGAGTTTTTGGCAATCGTCCATGCCTTGTCGTGGATGCCTAAAAATAAATCGCACCTGCCTGTCTATTCCGATTCTGAAAATGGCATCGCATGGGCATACAAAGGCAGGTGCAAAACAAATCTTAAACATACGGCACACAATGCGCCGCTGTTCGCAATGATCCGTACTGCTGAGAAATGGCTTGCAGAACACAAATTGGAGAATGACGCGGTCCTGAAATGGGATACACAATTGTGGGGAGAAAACCCCGCGGATTTTGGAAGGAAGTGAGAATGTAAACAAGTAGCTGTGTTTACGTTTATACTTGACCCATGAAAACAGCACTGATCATTATCGATATACAGAAAGACTATTTCCCGGGTGGCAAGTTTCCGCTTGTTAACCCGCTCGAGGCCGCGAGGAACGCGTATATGCTTTTGCAGTGCTTCCGCGAGCACGGTGGGAACCACGTCCATATTCAGCATATTTCCAAAAAGCCTGACGCCACATTTTTTATTTCGGGCGACCGCGGCACGGATATCCACGACTCCGTCGCGCATTTCGAAGGGGAGCCGATCGTCTACAAGCATGAGCCAAACTCATTCCTGAACACGAACCTGCTCGAACTTCTGAAGAGCTGGAATGTTGAACGTGTAGTGATCTGCGGCATGATGACTCACATGTGCGTGGATGCCACCGCCCGCGCAGCCTCTGATCTTGGCCTCCAGGTCATTGTTGCAGAAGATGCCTGTGCCACACGTGACTTGAGACATGGCAATACAACCATCCCTGCCGAATATGTTCATAAGGCGTTCCTGGCCGCGCTGAAATCATATGGCAAGGTGATGAAGAGCGAAGAGATCCTGGCCTTCCTTGCCGGTGAGATGGTCAGGTAATATGTCGTTGCGAGCGCAGCGAAGCAATCTCCGAAGATCGCTTGTCGTTCCGCTCAGCGCGATGAAAACCGGAAATCAAATGACAGTCCTTGACCCTGAAAAACAAAAACAAGCAAAGCAATATGCGCGCATCCGCCGCCGCTTGTGGCTGGTGGATACGGTCTTTAGCGCGGTGTATGCCCTTGCCTGGCTATTTCTGGGCTGGGCAAGCGCCATTCGGGACTGGCTCCAAACATTTACAACGAATGAATGGCTGCTGGTCGCCCTCTTTGTTGCCATTTTTGGCGGCATCTATTCCCTCATCAACCTGCCTCTTGGCTACTACAGCGGATTTGTCCTCCCACATCGCTTTGACCAATCCAATCAGACGTTCAGAGACTGGATCATCGATCAACTCAAGGGATTCGCGGTCGGCGCGCCCCTTGGCTTGCTCCTGCTCGAACTGCTTTATCTTGCCCTACGCGCCACGGGCGATCTATGGTGGCTGTGGGCGGCAGGCGGGATGCTGGTCTTTACCGTACTGCTCTCGAACCTGGCTCCCATTCTCATCATGCCGTTGTTCAACAAATACGTCCCGCTTGGCGATGAACACAGGGAACTGGCTGACCGTTTGCTTGCGCTTGCGAGGCGTGCCAATACAAAAGTCAAGGGCGTGTTCAAGTTTGACATGTCCAGGCGGACAAAAGCTGCCAATGCCGCGTTGACAGGCATAGGCAATACCCGGCGCATCGTACTGGGCGATACCCTCATCAACGAATTTTCAACGGATGAAATTGAAACGGTTCTGGCTCATGAACTGGGACATCACGTCCATCGCGACATTCCCTTCCTAATTGCCTTCGGTACGCTCTCTACAACCCTGAGCCTGTATCTGGCCTCCCTGGCGTTGAACTGGGCGATAGGCTATTTCGGCTTCACAAGTCCCGCCGATGTAGCCGCATTCCCTGCATTGGGACTCATCCTGGGCGTCTACGGACTCATCACCATGCCACTCGATAACGCAGTATCCCGCTGGAGGGAGAATATGGCTGACGATTACGCGTTAGAATCCACGGGTAAATATGAAGCGTTCGCATCCGCTTTTACGCGGCTGGCAAACCAGAATCTTGGGGAAGTGGATCCAGAAAAATGGGTGGTGTGGATGTTCTATTCGCATCCGCCGTTGGGCGAACGCATTGCCAAGGCAAATAACTGGAAAGTCGCTTAAATCAACAAGTTCCTGGGTTCAAATATCAGGGACTTGTTCTTTTGTTTCTTCATTTTTTCTCAGTACGGTGAGTGCCAGCCAGATCCCGATCGCAAGAATGATGATGCCCAGCAGGAATCCGCTCACATTGTTGAGGAACGTGCTGACAGTTTCCCATTGTGTCCCGAAGAGATACCCCAGCCCCCCATAACCAAATATCCATATCGCTTCGCCTGAAAGATCGTACGCCAGGAATCTTCGAAAGGAAAGGTTTCCCGTGCCCGCAAGCAGGTTGACCGGCACGGCCATGCCTGTGATCAGAAAGCGCGTTAGAAATACGGACATCCCACCCCAGTGCTGAAAAAGGTTTTCGGCCTTGATCCATTTATCCGAACCGCCAAGGCGGCGCAGGACCGGTTCGCGCGCGTAATATCCCATGGCATAACTCAGGCAATCACCAAGCACCACGCAGGTCCACGCGATCAAGCCGGTTGTGTGCCAGGATAAAAAGCCCTGTTTGCAGAACGCGCCCACAGCGATCACGATCAATGTGCCTGGAAACGGAATCCCCAATGCCCCAAAAAATACAACTGCACCCAGAAAGGGTGCACCATAATTGATAACCTGTGTCAGCAAAAAATCGGACATATTTCTTAAGGCACAGGCATCGGGGCAAACGTGGGCGTCGGAATTTCAATGTTTGCCAGCAGAATAGCCTGGATCGTGGTCTCTGTAAATTTCGGCACCTTGGGAAAATATTCCTCGTTCAATCGTTTCAGGCTTTTGTCCCTGTTTCCTTGGGATGGAATACCCAACGCCTTATAGAGCACCGCAGGCGGTACCTGGTACATCTTCGCAATGAATGGAATGGTCATCCAACCGCGGATCAATCCTACATTCGTTTCCACGGTCTGCGAATCTGCGGAAAAGGCTGGCGGCGGGCGATGTGCTCGAAATTCGCGGTAGGCGTGAAGTGACCGTAAACCGAAGAGACCCGCGAGGAGCAAGCCGGTGGCGATAAGAGCAAGGATCAGAATTCGCTGCCTCGCCCGGGTCATATCAGTCCTGCCACTCCAGTTCGAATGTTCCGATCTTCACTGTGTCGCCTTCCTGAATGCCCGCTTCACGCAATGCTGCATCAATGCCAAGTGTTTCCAGGATCTTCTGGAAGCGGCGCAGCGAACCGTCATGTTCCCAGTAGGTCATCTTTGCGGCACGTTCGATGCCTGACCCTGAAATGCGCCACTCATGGTTGCCTTCGCGCCTGACCTCATAATCACGCGGATCTTCCTTCGGTTTGTAGACCGGCAGCGGCAGATCCATATCCTCGAGTACAGGAGTCTCGGCCAGTAGCTGGTGCGCCTTGATCAGCACGTCGCGTGTGTTCGTGCGCGCCAGGGCAGACATGGTCATGAACTCCACTTTTAGCTTTTTGAATTTCTTTTTGATCTCTGCGAGTCGTTCCTGCACATCGGGCTGGTCGATCTTGTTCAGCACAACGACCTGCGGCTTCTTTCCCAGATTTGGGTCGAAGAGAGATAGCTCGGAATTGATCTGGCTGTAATCTGCAACCGGATCTTCAGACATGCCATCCAGTAAATGCACCAGGACGCGTGTCCGCTGGATGTGACGCAGGAAGTCGTGTCCGAGCCCCAGGCCCTGTGACGCGCCTTCGATGAGACCCGGGATATCTGCCAGTACAACGGTCGTATCATCGTCAATGTTTGCCACGCCGAGATTTGGTTCGAGCGTGGTAAATGGATACACGGCGATCTTTGGCTGTGCGTTCGTCAACACCGAGAGCAGGGTTGATTTGCCCGCGTTCGGG
>JANMSY010000299.1:0-4024 GCA_031389865.1 Anaerolineales bacterium
CCCAATGCTTCATAGACAGGCACACCATCCCAGTCGGCTGGGTAGTCGAGGCCCAGAGCAAAGGCAGCCGTGGCCGCAGTATCCATGGTGTGGACGGGGGTGGTCAATTGCCCAGGCTGGATCCCGGGACCCGACGCGATCCAGGGGATGGTCATATCCTCAGGCCTGCTCGAGCCATGGCTTGTGCCATGACCGCCATGATCGGCAGTGATAATGATGAGCGTCTCGCCGCGCAGGTTTCTTGAGTCCAACTCAGCCAGGATCCTTCCCAGCGCTTCATCGGCGCGGAACACAACACTCAACTGTTCCGGAGAAAGCCAGCCATATTTGTGTCCCATGCCATCGGGTGTGGGGAAATGGATGAATAGCACACCAAAGTCTTGAGGGAATTCCGAGATCAAGCGGTCCGTAAGGACGAGATCGCGGTCATTCACGTAGACAAACTGGTCAAGGCTGGACGGTTCTGTAACTTGAACCAGTTTTTCCTTGCCAACGAACATCACGGTCTGAAGCCCAGCCGCGTGCGCGAGATCGAACAGGTCGGTGCCGATGGCATATCCGTTTTCGGGGATATAGTCATTCCAGTCCACGCCATGATCGGAAGGGCAGTATCCTGTCAGCATGGATGAATGGGAGGGTAGTGTAGCGCTTGGGAAAATCGTTTGTGCGCTGAGGGAGTAGGCACTGCTCTGCATAAGGTTGAGCAGGTTGGGCATGGGAGCAAGCGAAATGGCTTCGGGTCGGAGACCATCCATGGACAGGATCAACACGCGGCGTGCCCGAAGCGCAGGCGTCGGGGTACTCGTGGGTGTCTGTGTGGCAGTCCCGGTCGTTGTGGCGGTGAACGTGGCCGTGAAGACCGGGCTTGGCGTGAGAGTGGATGTGAGGGTGGCAGGCGGAGTCACCGTAGCGAAGGGAAATCCCACGATGTTTGAAACCTGGCAGGCGCTGAGAACTACTAGTAGAAAAACCGATAATACTTTTCGAGTGCATTTCATAAGTTAATTTTACCTGCTTTCCAAAGGTGATTTGCGATATTCATCGAAAGGATAAAAAACACTTATCCCGCCTTTATTTTCGTGCTACGGTTGAGTCGCACAATTCCTTCCGCGGAGAAAAACATTTTTAAAACATTTGAGCAAGCCAGGCAATCAGTGATTGAAAAGGGGATTGACGTCGTTGACCTGAAATTCTGTGACCTGTGGGGCTGGATGGGATCCGGAACCAGATCGACCCCACCGAAGCAGGCTTTGGCCCCATCGATGCGAATATCTTTGCCTGGGATGATGCGCAGCGGTCAAAGATCAAGCCTCTGCCTGCCTCCCTTAACGAAGCACTATCCGCTCTTGAGACGGATCACGCCTTCCTTACTGAAGGGGATGTCTTTAGCGAAGAGATGCTCCAGCAATGGGTGGATCATAAGCGCCAGTCTGAATATTTCGCTGTGCGCAACCGTCCACACCCATTTGAGATGAGCCTGTATTTTGATGTGTAAAGATTTATTACCGCAGAGACGCAGAGTTTTTTCTCTCCGCTTTCTCTGCGCCTCCGCGGTTTAAGAATATTCGCGTTAATTTGCCGCTAGGAATTTTCTCTCACCGAAATCTCTTCTGAATTTACCAATACATCCACTTCATCCCCATATTTGATTTCTGGGATCGGCATGGCGATCACCTCCAGTAGCGACGGGTTCTGAAAGTGACGCAGCTTCGTCTCCGGGTGCGGATAATACACCCAGCCATCATATTCGATCCCCTTGTAAATGACCCTGCAGCGTGAAAACGAAAAATGCTCAGGCGGATGCAGATCCGTCCACTCCACATGCTGAAATGTGAATTCAGGCTTTTTCATCCTGAATTCAAACGGACGAATGTCAATGTTCAGCGTTCCGTTGAAATAATCTTTTAGATCAAGCCCGGCTAACTTAAAGTATGGCCTCTGTTTATCCAGCGCACCGTAGGGATAATCCTTTGATGGCCCCGAAGCCACGCGGTAGCCATGAACGATCACGCCGTGAATGGATGTCCATTGAGTCATGATAACGGGAATTTTACTGTACAACTTTCCCATTAATTATGATAAAACCTAGCCAGAGAGACTCCCATGCGAAAAACCATTCCGCATATCCTTGTTATCTGCGCGGCCCTGTTGGCTGCATTCTCCCCGCTGTTTGCTCCCGTTGCCCAGGCACAGGGTTCCAACCCGGAGATGGTCAACATTCCCGGCACACATCAGGACGAACTGGGTTGTCCCGGTGAATGGATGCCAGACTGCGAAAATACCCTGTTAACCTATGACAACGAAGATGACGTCTGGCAGGGCACCTATGAAATCCAGCCCGCCAATGATTCTGACAAAAACGGGCCGCGCTATAAAGTCGCACTCAATGGCAACTGGACTGCAAATTACGGCGCCAATGCATCCGCTGGCGGTGCGGATATCCCTTTGCTCGTCAGCGCGCCTACGCAGGTCAAGTTTTATTACGACTACAAGACTCACTGGGTCGCGGATAATTTCAACAAAAAGATCATCGTCGCTGCAGGTAATTTCCAAACACAGCTCGGTTGTACCATTGATAATGACCCAGGCTGCCTTCGCTCCTGGTTACAGGACCCGGAAGGGGATGGGTCGTATGGCTTTGCCACCCGCGCACTCAAAGCAGGAACATATACCGTCGTGCTAACCCTTAATGAAGATGCATCACAGCCGCTGGGTGACGCACAGCAGTTCACCGTTGCAAATGACGGCGATGAAATCTATTTTGGATATGACGAAGTGAAAAAAGAAACCATTATCAGTACCTCGGGCGCGCCCAAGGGCAGCCTCTCCAAGCTCAAAGGCATATGGGTGAATCAGGATACGGTCATGTGGAACGTGGTCGGCTCGCCCACCTATGCCTATTCCATTTTCTATTCACCTGATGCCACTCTCGAGCTCGCTGCGGAGGGTGTGCAAAACGGCACTGAAATTCCCCTCACCTTCAGCAAATCCGGTCCAGGCGGAGATGTGTTGCAGCGCAATCCCTATTTGAACGGATACAGCGCCTTTAAGATTGATCCCCAGGATTTTGCGAAGATCCCCGCTGCGGTCAAAGGACAGGTGGTTGTCACCGTGCGTGATACGGCCGGCAAAATCGTGGATGTGACCGGAGTCCAGTTGTGGGGTGTGCTCGATGCTCTCTATCCATATGACGGATCTCTTGGTGTCACCTGGGATTCTTCCACCCCTACACTGCGCGTCTGGGCGCCGACTGCACAATCCGTTGCATTAAGCCTGTTCGACTCAGCAGACTCCCCAAACGCAGAAAGACTGCCCATGCAATGGGACTCGCAGACCGGTGTATGGAGCATCAGCGGTGATGAAAGTTGGAGGAACAAATTCTACCTGTATGAAGTAAATGTCTATATTCCAGCCACTGGCAAAGTAGAAACGAATTTGGTCACTGATCCATATTCAATCAGCCTTTCGATGAACAGCAAGCGCAGCCAGATCGTGGACTTGAATGACACCGATCTCAAACCACAAGGTTGGGACGCAGTCGCGAAACCCGACCTCGCCGCGCCGGAAGATATTGTCCTCTACGAATTGCACATCCGCGATTTCAGCATCAGTGACCTGACCGTCCCTGAAGATTTGCGCGGAATATACAAGGCGTTCACAGTCAAAGACTCAAACGGTATGCAGCATCTCACGTCACTGGCTCAAGCGGGCCTAACCCATATTCATTTGTTGCCCGCGTTCGATATTGCCAGTGTCAACGAAGATAAGTCCACATGGCAGACCGTGGATGAAGCGCAGCTCAGAACCTATCCGCCTGATTCAGATCAGCAGTCCCTTTCCGTACGCGCCGTTATTGGCAGTGACGGATTCAACTGGGGCTATGACCCGCTGCATTACACAACGCCTGAAGGCAGTTACGCCACCGACCCGAATGGCACACCGCGTATTATTGAATTCCGCGAGATGGTGCAGTCTCTGAATCAAACAGGTTTGCGCGTGGTGATAGATGTCGTCTACAACCACA
>JANMSY010000341.1:0-4285 GCA_031389865.1 Anaerolineales bacterium
GAAACTTCTCAACCGCACCTATGATGCATCACAGGGACAGATCCTGGTGGATGGCGTGGATGTGCGCGATTGGAATCTGGCCGCGCTCCGTTCGCAGATCTCGAAGATCGGCTTTTGTTCAAGTTCGCCAGCAATCAGGGACTTGCCGCGCATCCAATCAGGCTGATCCAAACCGATGTAATCGAGTAGAGTAGGAGCGATGTCAAGATTTTGCACATTAGTCTGAATTTGACCTGCGTATTGCCTATATGGGAAACGAATCACCAAAGGCACTCGTTTGAGCGGGTTCCCTTTTGGGCCATGGTCGCTCCCGATAATAAGAATGGTGTTATCCAGTAAGCCTAGCTCTGTGAGATAGTCCACCAGTTCTCCAACATTCGTATCGAAATCAAGAATACTATCGTCATAAAAATCGTTGCTCCAAGGTTCCTGATCCTCGATGGACTGGCCTGCGGAAAATATTTGCTCCTGTGGATTAAATATATAGCCGTGTGTGACCATCAGGTGGACATGAATAAATAATGGCTGTTTGGTAGTGCGGATTTCCTGTCTCAATGTCTCCATCCGTTCCACATCTTCAATTGATTCAGTCCGTCCGATTACAAGGATATAGGGATTAATCATGTTATTAAAGAAGAAGACGTGACCGATACGATCAACAATCCGTATTATGATTTCATCGATGAAAAGGGCTTTATCACTGGGCATGGCTTTGAGGATCATATTTAAGTATTTACTATGTTCTGCGTTACTCATCTTCACCTCATCGAAACCATCCAATACATTCAACTGATTTGCATCAAGGTAATGCGGTAGGGTTATCTGAACGGTTTTATATCCTTGGGAGCGCAAGATTCCAGGCAGATGTTCGTAGGCATCCGTTCCTCTTAAGATATCGGGGGGATAAAGCACCCGTGTTTTGGCGGGATATTTCCCGGTGTAGATCGAGATTACCGAACCGGCCGAATTGCCTGCATTCGAGAATGCATTTTCTGCAACGAGAGCCGATTCGGCCAGCTGGCGTATGCGTGGTGTAGTGTCGCGTCCATATCCATAAGCTGACATATGGGCCGCATCCACGCCATCGGCGGTAATTAAGAGAACGTGCGGGAGTGACTTGGCGTCTGTCATGTTGGTAACTGAGAACGACAAAGGCTTGGTCCGATCAGTTAACACCAGAGCAGCAAGGGACAGCAAGATCATACTCACCAGAAAGCTGAAGATCCATTTTGGTGCAAGCCACCAAGTCCTGGTTCGCCGGCTCGGAGTAGCCAGAGCATTGAGTATGAACCGGTAACAAAGAATGATTACCAGAATGAAACTCAAACCGTACAGGCCTCTGCTCCAACCTTCGGTTAAGACGATACCAAATCTAAAAATGGTGTATGTAAAGTTATCCACCATGATAAGAATGAGGGCCGCAAAAACAACAGCAGGTAGCCAAGTACTGAGTTGGATCAGTGTATAAGTATATTGCTTCACAGGGGGAATCAGACTAAGGATTACCAGGGGCAACAAGCAAAGAAAGCATAAGCTAGCCAAAAGAGCGCTGACTATAACCAATACTTGAAGTTGCTGTGTAAAGCCCAGGTCGTTCATGTAAGACGGTTTTGTGATGGCGAACAGCCATTCATTGAAAGTATACAGGTAAGCAACAAGGAAGGTTATCAGAAAGAGATTATTCCAAGACAATGATGGCTTTTTTGTTTCCATGGATGATAGTTTCCTTTTGAATGAAAAGATAGTGTCCACCATATCGGCTACCAGTATCGGTTTA
Source organism: Anaerolineales bacterium (assembly GCA_031389865.1). Taxonomy (GTDB): domain Bacteria; phylum Chloroflexota; class Anaerolineae; order Anaerolineales; family Villigracilaceae; genus Defluviilinea. The sequence goes on from JANMSY010000341.1 coordinate 1,778, forward strand.
TGTGGATAAAGTCATTAGCAAGCGTTATGCCAAATTCTTGAATCAATAGTCATCGGGCAGATGATTTCATCCATTTCGAAAAGCGTCCCTCGACGGATTGCTGACCTTCTTCCATTTGTCTGTGAGCACGAGACTATTCTCATATCGCGTGCTGAGCTTGTCATAAAATCTAAGTCCAGCATGAATAGAGATCAGTATGTAACCTGCCGAGACCGACAGTTAGATCGGGTCTCTGGATAATCTCTTACCGAACATCTTGATGACATGCAACATCTGGCAGGCTTCATTAAGTGGCACTAAAGATGAGTACATCTATTGCAACCGTGTTGAGCGCGTTAAACTAAAAGCTAAAATCACAGGTATTAAAATGTATAAATTGAAAACTTATATTATTTATGTCCATACCCTGCGGGTTGTTTCTCTTTTTAGTAACCCGCACTTAAGACATTTTCTTTCGTCCCACATCAGTTTTTCGTTACATGCTGCGCCGTGTACATAGGCATGCCATTGTTTCTCTTCATGTACGCTGCTTATGAATTCATGATGAGCTTCTATTCTTTCGTAAACACCATCTTTTATGGAAATTTGTACCTGCCAACACAAATTCAGTACATCCTAATTCCATTTGCTGAATTGATGAACTTGCCTTTTTTCTCGCTCATCTCGCTCGGACGTGTGCACTTGCCATCAGAAATTTGACAACTCGTCTTTCCACGTAGAGCCTATCCGAAAATTAACCATGTCGTTGCGAGGAGGGCGCTCTCTCCGACGAAGCAATCTCCCAAAAACTAGATTTTGCCTGATGAAAAGGAGATTGCTTCACCGCCAAAGAACAAAAGCGGCGGTTCGCAACGACATATCCAGAAAGATCATTGAATTTTAGGATAGATTCTTAGCATAATCATGAAGCACTCTACTGCACAACAGGTAGCATGGACTGTTGAAAATAGCCTACTGATTTTTGAAAATTGAAAGTCACATTCTTGAACGCCAAAAAGCCAAAAATACGGGTAATTTCAGGCATTTTTAAACTCATTTTGTGACTTACTTTCCACAAAAATCAGTAGGTTCCTTTACTATCATACTTGTGCTCAACTAGTGCCTAGGCAGTCTGTAAAATCCCTTGTAGACAAATCGAGGAAACGCCCAAAAGCGGGTCAGAGATTGTGCTCAGATACTCCATGACCTTGAAAGTACTTAAAAGGTACGGATTTTATAATGAAAATCATGCGTCATTTGTCATAAAAACGGGGCAAGCTATCAAGCCTGCCCCACTCTGGGTTTCATGCAATCGGTCTGGCTTTGTTACCTGCTTAGGAAGCAGGTAAATTTTATTTGTACTATCAAACAGCTTTAATCGTCACCGATCAATTCTCTTGCCTTCTCAACATACGCCAGGCTTTGGTGCCTGAAATACGTGTTGTACAGCGTCGCGTAATGGCCGCCGCGTGCGAGCAGGCCATTGTGATTCCCCTCCTCAATGATCGTCCCCTTTTCCATCACGACGATGCGGTCTGCAGCCTTCACCGTGGATAGACGATGCGCGATCAAAATGCTGGTTGAGTTTCTCAGGATCAGGTTCAACGCCTGCTGGATCTGCCATTCAGTGAACGGATCGATGCTTGCCGTTGCCTCATCCAGGATGAAGATGGCAGGCTTCTGCATCAGGACACGCATCAGCGCCACGAGTTGGCGTTGTCCCATCGAGAGGCGCCCGCCTCTTTCGCCAACCTCGGTCTGCATCCCGTTTGGAAGCGTTTCCAGCCAGTCGCCGTCTCCAATTTTTCGTGCCATTTCCAACATCTCAGCGTCCGTTACATTGGGTGCGGCATAACGGATGTTATCTGCCACGGTCCCCGAGAACAGGAACGGCACCTGTGAAACGATCCCCAGTTGACGGCGATATTGCGTCAGGTCAAACGTACGGATGTCCTGCCCATCCACAAGCAAATGCCCCTGCTGGTATTCGTAAAAACGGGCGATCAACTTTGCAATGGACGACTTCCCTGCGCCCGTGTGACCGACAAGGGCAAGATTCTCTCCGGGTTGTATGAGCAGGTTGAAGTGAGTGAGGATCGGTTCGTTGTCTGTGTAACGGAAATGGATATCGTCGAAGTGAATATGTCCCTTTAACGCAGGTACGTCCCGTTTATCCGTCTGAATGACATTCGGGTCTGCATCGATTAGGGCGAAGGCACGCTCTGCGGCGGCGAGCCCCGCCTGGATCTGTGCCCAGAATGCAGAGAGGTTGAGCACCGGGAAGAAGAACTGGTCGAGACTCATGATGAAGAGATACCACGCGCCCACTGAAACGATGCCCTGCGCCGCGCTGATGCCGCCGACGTAGATCAGGATGGCAACGAAGATGCCGCCCAACGCGTTGAGCGTGGGGAAGACCAGCGAGAGCACAAAGCCACGCTGCACATTGACGCGGTATGACTGCTGGTTTGATTCGTCGAACGACTTAAAAATACTCTCTTCCTGTCGAAAGTTCTTGGCGATGGATAT
>JANMSY010000376.1:0-5993 GCA_031389865.1 Anaerolineales bacterium
CCTGAACGGACGATGCCTGATCAAAGGCGTGCCGGCGGGAAGCTGGTCTGCCACTGAGTATATGCGTGTCACATCCAGCGATTCATCGATGCTCATCTCGGGCAGAATGCTTGGCATCGCCCGCGCCAGCAACGTCTTTCCGGCCCCGGGGGATCCGACAAGAAGGACATTATGACCACCCGCCGCGGCGACTTCCAGGGCGCGCTTGACGTGCTCCTGTCCCTTGATCTCGCTGAAGTCGGTTGGGATGAAGAGCGGTTCGAGTTCATTGTTTGCAGCTTGATAGGGCTCGATCAAACGGCGACCCAACAAATGGGCATACAGGTCAGCAAGCGATTTGACGGGGATGATCTCCAGGTCTGGGATGAGAGCCGCTTCGCCCGCGTCCGCTTCGGGTACGAACATCCGCTTGAATCCGTTTGCGCGGGCAGTTGCCGCCATGGGAAGCACGCCGCGCGTGTGACGGACAACGCCATCCAGGGAAAGCTCGCCAACTACGATTGTATTTTCGATCATGTTATGGGGGAGGAAGCCTGCCAGGATCATGACACCGAGGGCAATGGGCAGATCGTACGCTGGCCCCTCTTTGCGGACCGCAGCAGGTGCCAGGTTGACAACGACCCGATGACGTGGGAAGTTCAAACCTGCGTTCTTTACAGCAGTCTGTACCCGCTCACGGCTTTCCTGAACTGCTGCGTCCGGGAGTCCAACAATGGTCACGCCAGGCAGGCCATTCGAATAATCCACCTCAACTTCGACAATGACGCCTTCAAGACCGATGACAGCACAGGAGTATACGCGGGCAAGCATGAGAAAAGTGTAGACGAGGCTAAAGGAAAAGTCAATCAAACAAGGCTATAATATGCCCGTTTGTGGGTAGAATGATAGTCTGCACTTTTTGATACGCTTTTGTTTGCAATCAAGCTGACATCAGAAACACAGACAGGATGTGCCACCCATAATTAACCTACACTCGAGTCCTTATCTCCAATTTGATACAGTAGGTGAATACAAACTTGAAGCTGTAAATTTTTCACAAGCTGTAGTTGCCCCGTACGAACCACTTATTTAAAGTCCGCCAAAGGATCCCCATTTTGAAAATTATTTCCACTGCCATTCCCGATGTTTTAATGATCGAGCCTACAGTCTTTCAGGATGAGAGAGGCTTTTTTTTGGAGAGTTATCAAAAAAAACAGTTCCAGGAAGCTGGGATCAATGTGGATTTTGTGCAGGACAATCATTCAAAATCCTACCAGGGCACTTTGCGAGGCTTGCATTATCAAATCCGTCAAACACAGGGAAAGCTTGTACGCGTCACAGCCGGGGAAATATTTGACGTGGCGGTGGATATCAGAAAAAACTCGCCCACTTTTGGGCAATGGGTTGGCGATTATCTCTCAGCCGAAAACAGGAGAATGCTGTGGGTGCCGGCTGGGTTTGCTCATGGTTTCTACGTGACCAGCATGGATGCCGAAGTGCTTTACAAGGCAAGCGATTATTATGCGCCTGAATGGGAGCGTTCCATCATGTGGAATGATCCGATGATTGGTATTCAATGGCCCATACAGGACGAAGTACCAGTTTTGTCTGCCAAGGATGGAATGGGGAAATTGCTGTCTGAGGCAGAGGTATTTGAATAGGAGGACAAATTGATGAACAGGCAGTAGTACTCACCCGACTAAAAACTCCGTCAGTTGTCTGACGGATTAAACGGGATCAACACCAGAATGGAGAGCATTCAAATAACGGAAGCAAATTCCCCGTCTGAATGAGGCAAGGCTTGCTCCCATCCTAAAAGACGATTCTTACATGGACCATCCTGCGCTCCTTTCCCACTGGCACTCCTCATCAATAGAATGCCTCCGGCAGTACAGAAGTGGGATATCGTAACCAACATATTTGTTATTGACAATATTGAAAAAAAAACGCATTATAAGAGGGGGCAAAGATATAATCATTGCTATCAATCAATCGGAGGTAAACATGAAAAAGGCAATCCTTTTGGATCCATTAAAAACAGGTATGCAGGTTGTCCTGCTCCTGGCACTATTGATTTTCAGCAGTGGCGCAGGCAGTATAAACGTTGCACACGCCAAATCATCGTTTAGTAGTACAGCTTCTGAGACCACGGCAGCGTGCGGTGATCTGTTGGCTGCTGCAGAAGCTGCGTTCCTGGCTACACTGGCGCCTGATGGCTCCGTCCCGGCAAGCCCGGAGATGAAGGACGCCGCATCCGAATACATCCGCGTTTCAAAATTATGTTACGAGGAGACCGAAGCGAATAATCCTGCGGCGGCTTTGCAGGAAGAGACTCCTCTTTTCATTGACGACGGTGGCATTATGCCTGGCAGCGGGAACTCTGCTGATTTTATGTTGACAAACACGAAATGGGGCTCGAGCACCATGGGTACATCCGGGGGTACCGTCACATACAGTTTTATGGGGAATGGAATCGACCTGAGTAGTGAACCCAACTCAACAAGATTTGGCACAAGCGCAGCTATTACATCACTGCCAGGATTTCAAGCTTGTTTCATCACAGATATCCAAATGGCCTTTGCGGCATGGCAGGCTGTTTCCAATATTAGATTCGTTCAGGTAACAGATAATGGTGCTGCCTTTAATACGAGCGGTGCCATGGGTGATATTCGGATTGGAGCCCATGCTTTTGACGCTCGTTACGGTGTTTTAGCACATGCATATTTTCCATATCCTGGGATTTCTGGCGCTGGTGACCTGCACTTTGACAGTGCAGAAAACTGGACCTGCAATACCAGCGGAGTGGATATCGGTATTGTTGCATTACATGAAATTGGGCATTCCCTGGGACTCAATCACGAAAGCACCGGTACAGTCGCCGTCATGGCCCCTTATTACAATACCGGTCTAACGGCCCTGCAATCCGATGATATCCGCGGGTCGACAGCCATCTATGGAGTGGCACAGCTTGCCAGCCCTCCAGTCAATGATAACTTTGCAAATGCCAGTACTAAAACAATTGGAAGTGTTCCTTATACCGATTCCCTGGATACTACTGGAGCAGCCGATGCGGGAGATGGTCCCACAGTTCCGGGGCTGTGTGATGGAAATGAGCTGCAAAAAGGGCTTAAGAATGTCTGGTATCAATACACACCCGCATCCACCAAGCAGGTGTTTATTGACACATTCGGATCTACCCCGCCCTCAGGTTTTCAAAACTATGATACTTATATCGCGGTATGGACGGGGCCAAATATTAATGCTCTGACTCTTGTCGGTTGTGATGACGATGATATCACCGGACTGCAATCGCAGTTGTCGCTTTCTGCGCAGGCAGGTGTTACCTATTACATCGAAGTCGCACAATTCAACGGGACATCTGGCGGGTCACCTGAAACTGCAACCGGCGGTACCCTGAAATTAAATGTCGCATCGTTCGCGGATGTCGCCAGCAACCACTGGGCATGGCGCTTTATCGAAGGCCTTTATAGGGCAGGCGTGACATCCGGCTGCAACACTTCGCCTATGCAGTATTGTCCGGCTGCGACGGTAACACGCGACCAAATGGCGGTCTTCCTGCTGAAAGCCAAGTATGGTTCTGCCTATAACCCTCCCGCGGCAACAGGTGTGTTCCAGGATGTGCCCACGAACTATTGGGCTGCGAGATGGATCGAACGACTGGCAGCAGAGGGGATCACCGGAGGCTGCAGTATTACTCCAAAACTCTATTGTCCCACCACCCCTGTGACTCGCGACCAGATGGCGGTCTTCCTGTTGAAAGCCAAGTATGGCACTGGCTATGTGCCTCCTGTCCCAACCGGTGTGTTCCAGGATGTACCGACGAACCATTGGGCAGCCGCCTGGATCGAGCGATTGTCAGCAGAGGGGATCACGGGCGGCTGCAGTGCCATTCCCAAGCTGTATTGTCCCACTACAGCCGTATCACGAGACCAGATGGCGGTCTTCCTGGATAGAACTTTTAGTTTGCCACTTTTACCTTAGGGCGCTGATAGTGATTGATCGATGAGCTGTTTTTACATAGTTCATCGATCAATCACTTAAACCTTAAGCATAGCTGCATCTCTTGGCGAGTCAACCAGGATTGAGAAAAGGTAGACGATCGGAAGGGATGAAATAATTACCTGTGCTGTGCGAAGGTGAAGGAAATCACCATATCACAGATTCATGTTAAATTTATATTTTCTGCTTTTCATGAAACGTTTATATGACTGCCTCGTCGTGCAGTCAGCATAGCAGATTGGCCAAATTGCCAATGCTGGGCCGCTCTTTCATATACTATTCACCAGGTTCATCTTTTTAAGGAAAATGCAACTATGCAAACCAAATCCAATAAGACCCTAATGACAAACCTTCTGCATCAGATCATGACACTCCTGCTGCTGGTTGGAATGTTCGGATTCACACGAACAGGCACTGTTTATGCACTGAATTCCACCATTTATGTCAAAGCAGGTGCAAGTGGTGCAAACAACGGCTCATCCTGGGCAAATGCATACACCAGCCTCCAGGATGCACTCTCCGCCGCTATAAGTAGTGACCAAATCTGGGTAGCTGCCGGAACATACTATCCCACCGCTGGAGCAGACCGAAGTGCCACCTTCACGCTAAAGAATGGCGTAAGTATCTATGGTGGTTTCGATGGGACCGAGGCTCTGCTTGCTGAGCGCGATCCTGACACGAACGTCACCACTTTGAGTGGGGATATTGGCACGCCCGGCAATACAGGCGATAACAGTTATCACGTGGTGACCGGCAGCGGGACAGACAGTTCCGCTCTCTTGGATGGTTTTACGATTACGGCCGGCAATGCAAATGGTAGTGACCCCGCTCTCTATGGCGGCGGTATGTATAACGAAAGCGGGAGCCCAACGCTATCCAACTTGATCTTTAGTGGAAATGCCGCCGACCTTTACGGGGGTGGGATGTACAACCTGGGCAGCAGCCCGTCCGTGACGAATGTGACCTTCAGCAGCAACACTGCAAGTCAAGGCGGCGGGATGTACAACAATCAAAACAGCAATGTGACACTGACGAATGTGACCTTTAGCGAAAACGCTGCTTCCTATAGGGGTGGGGGGATGACCGTTGTCAGCAGCACCCCTACTCTGACGAATGTGACCTTTAGCGGAAACACAGCCCAGTTGGGCGGTGGCCTGCACAACTCCTTCAGCGGCAGTCCAACACTCACAAATGTGACTTTCAGTGGTAACTTAGCCACCATTAATGGTGGCGCGATCTACAACCATGCCGGCAGCAACCCAATCATCACCAACAGCATCCTATACGGCAACACTGGAGGCGAGATCTATAATGACCCAGTCAAACCAGCCAGCACCCCGGTTGTGACCTACAGCATCGTACAGGGCGGCTATCCCGGCACAAACAATCTTGATGCCGATCCTCTTCTGGGACCTTTGCAGGATAATGGGGGGTACACATGGACGATAGCTCTGCAATCTGGCTCAGCTGCCATAAATACAGGCTTCAATACGAGTTGTCCACTTACTGATCAGCGTGGGGTGACACGTCCACAGGGCGCGCACTGTGATAGGGGAGCCTATGAACTTGTTGATACGACTGCGCCAAATACCAGCATTGACAGCATGCCGTCCAACCCGAGCAACAGTTCCTCCGCCAATTTTAGTTTCAGCGGTGATGACAGCGGAGGCTCTGGCATTGCCTCCTTTGAATGTCAGCTGGATGGCGCTGGGTACAGCGCTTGCACCAGCCCAAAAAGTTATAACAGCTTGAGCGAGGGCGGGCACACCTTCCAGGTGCGGGCAATTGATAATGTAGGCAACGTGGATGACACAGCTGCTTCCCATATCTGGACAGTCGATACTGTTGCACCAGAGACAACCATTGATAGCCAGCCTTCCGACCCGGATGCTGATAGTACACCAACCTTCACCTTTAGCGGCAGCGACGGCGCAGGCACTGGGATCGCATCCTTCATGTGCAGGATGGACAGCGGCAGCTATGGTGCCTGTACC
>JANMSY010000432.1:0-5270 GCA_031389865.1 Anaerolineales bacterium
CATGGCACCCGCGGCGAGCATTGGGTTCAAATATCCCAGTGCTGCTGCCGGGATAAGCACCACATTATAGAAAAATGCCCAGAACAGATTCTGTTTGATCGTGCTCAGGGTCTTGCGTGAGAGGTTGATCGCACGCGCCACACCACGCAGGTCACCGCTCATGAGCGTGACTGGCGCAGCAGCCATCGCTACATCTGTGCCTGTGCCGATGGCGAGTCCCACATCGGCTTGTGCAAGTGCGGGTGCATCGTTCACGCCATCACCGACCATTGCAACAACCTTTTTACCAGATTGCAGTTTCTTCACTTCAGCAGACTTGCCCTCTGGCAGGACTTCAGCCAGCACAGTATCCACGCCAACCTGTCTGGCAATTGCTTCTGCGGTCTTCTGGTTATCACCGGTAATCATCGCAACCTTCAAACCCATGCGGTGCAGATCTTCAATGGCCTCCTTCGAACTATCCTTGATCGTGTCTGCCACTGCGATAATTCCAGCGGCCTGATTGTCTACTGCGACCAGCATGGCAGTCTTCGCTTCGGATTGGAGACGTGACACTTCAGAGTCGAGACTTCCCAACTGGATGCTGCGTGCGTCGAACATTCTCTTGTTTCCAACCATCACGCTTCTTCCATCGACTTCGGCCTGCACGCCTTGACCCGCCTCTGCCTTGAACCCGGCCGGTTCCGCCAAACGTAATCCGCGTGTGGTTGCTTCCGCCCAGATCGCTTCTCCGAGAGGGTGCTCACTCCCCTTCTCAACGGATGCCGCTAATCGAAGCAGCTCGTCCCGGGTAATTTGTGACTCGGGATTCGTGACGATGTCTGTGACAGCCGGTTGACCTTTTGTGATCGTTCCGGTTTTATCCAAAACTACCACGCTGACGTTTCCGGCGCGTTCCAGCGCTTCACTATTGCGGAAGAGGATGCCTGCTTCTGCACCTTTCCCTGTGCCAACCATGATGGCAGTCGGGGTGGCAAGCCCCATGGCGCATGGGCATGCGATCACCAGCACTGCGACCGTGTTGATCAGGGCACGGGTGAAATTATCAATATCAGAATTGATCGGCAATGCCGGGCCGAGGAAATACCAGCCCGCAAATGTGAGCGACGCAATGATGATCACCACCGGTACAAAGACTGCGGATACCTGATCGGCCAGTTTTTGGATCGGGGCCTTGCTTCCCTGTGCGTCTTCGACAAGTTTGATGATCTGTGCCAGCGCAGTCTCCTTGCCGACTTTGGTCGCTTCGAACTTCAACAAGCCAAGCTTATTCAAGGTCGCACCGATGACCGCATCACCAGATTTCTTTTCAACAGGCAGGGATTCACCTGTCAGCATCGATTCATCAATCGCGCTTCGTCCTTCGACGACCACGCCATCCACAGGTATTGTCTCGCCAGGTTTGACGAGAACGATGTCACCCACGCGGACGTCGTCCACGGGCACTTCCACTTCAAGTCCGGCACGAATCACGCGTGCAGTCTTGGCACGCAGTCCCATCAGCTTCTTGATCGCTTCGGAGGTACGTCCCTTGGCGCGAGCTTCCAAATATTTCCCAAGCTTGATCAGCGTGATGATGACCGCGGCTGTCTCATAGTAGACATGTCCCATCAGAAGACCGAAAGTGATCGGCAGTGAATAGAAGAACGCGGCTGAAGAGCCCATCACGATGAGTACATCCATATTGGCGGATTTATTTCGCAACGCCTTGTAGGCGCCGACGTAATATTGCCAGCCCACATAGAACTGGACCGGCAGGGCAAGAGCAAGCATCAACCAGCCAAACCAGGGTTGCGCGTCACGCATCCCTTCCATGTTTTTGCTGGTATAGAAAAAGTCGGGAAGCAAACCGAGGTCCTTGCTCATCGAAAGCAGGAAAAGCGGAATGGTAAAGATCAAGCCAATAATGAGCAGGCGGCGCTGTTCATTGATCTCATGTTCACGAGCCAGGGCTTCGGCGTCTTCTGCCTGACCGCCCAGTTCAACAGCTTCAAAGCCAGCAGAGGAGACCGCGCGGCGCAGCTCCGCCTGGGTGACAATGGTTGGGACATATTTGACCCGCGCTTTTTCAGTAGCATAGGTGACCTGGGCTTCGAGAACACCTTCGAGTTTTGAAAGTGCTTTTTCCAGCCGCCGCGCATCGTTATCATCCGAAAGACGCTTGATAATGAGATCGGCTTCACCTGTGGCAACGCCGTAGCCTGCACGGTTGACACGTGCGATGACATCGGTGAGCTGCAGTTTCGCGGGCTCAAAGTCTACAGTAGCGCGTTCGGAGGAGAGATTTACCACCGCGCTCTGTACGCCATCCATTTTCTTCAAATTGCGCTCAACTGTTGCGACACAGTTGGCACACGTCATGCCTGTAATTGGGAGGGTTAGTTGTTTTGTATCGCTCATCAGAAAACCTGTTCACTGTCACGCTATAAGCGTGACTACTAAAGCGTAATTAGAGCTTCGGCGGGGTAGTTGATCTCGGCGAGTAATTCCTTGATCTTATCCTCGGTGGCAGGTGCGTCAAAGGTGATGACGACCTTCTTGGTGGCTTCCTCAGCCTTCACAGACAGGACACCCTGCAATTCGCCAACTTCGGTTTCAATCGTGTGGGTGCAATGTCCGCAGGAAATGGCGGGAACGGCGTATGTTACTGTTGTCATGATTTATATCTCCTTGGGTTGATTATTTTAGATTTAAGGGGGGTCCCGGCCGCCGCACGCAATAGACAGCGGCTGGAGCACTCACCCTTATACTTTGTTTGACATTTCAAAAACTTCGGTGATTTCCTTGAGAACGCGCTCGCGTTCCTTTTGGTCGTTACCCTGGATCGCAGTGATGACACACGAATTCAGGTGGTCTTCCAGGATTCTGGAACTGACCTTATTCAAGGCTGCTTCCACTGCCTGGATCTGGCGGATGACGTCAATACAATAAGCGTCCTCCTCCACCATGCGGATAATGCCGCGCAGGTGTCCTTCAACAGTCTTGAGCCTTCGGATTGTGTTATCGTTTTCCATGGTTGCCTCCTGCCTTCAGATGAAGCCAGTTCACTTCTTCTTACCCCCCCCAGGGGGGATGGGTATCGGCTTGATGATACCTGCCAGCCTGTTATTGTGTCAACACGTGAATGTCACCTTTTCGTAGGAAATTTATCATATTTGTATTCATCAGGTAAAGGGTGAACAGTTTCATGTTGCCTTCTTAAGGTAATCTCGAACAAAACAAAGAGCGATTTCATCGCAAAACTGCTCAAAGCACCAGAGTTTGTGTTCGCCCTATTCCTGACCAATACAGAAATTTGTCATATTTGTGATGAACCTTCTTGTTGGGAGTACAATCATCCCATGCCCATCGACCCGATGAATTTACGCAAGGTCAGCGTCTTCCAAAATGCAACGGAGAACGACTTGAAGTTGATCTCGCAACACGCCATTGAACGTTCTGTGGAGGATGGCGAGTTCTTCTTTTTCCAGGGCGACCCGGCCGAGTATTTTTATGTGTTAATTTCTGGACGAGCGAAGCTAATGCAAACCACCACAACAGGACAACAGGTCAATTTACGGACGATTAGTGAGTGGCAGATGTTTGGCGCACTCGGGGCGGTACGTGAGAATGCAACCTACCCTGCCACTGCACAAGCCATGGAAAACAGTACAGCCCTTGCGGTCAAAAGTGATTACCTGAAGGAGTTGATGCAGACCCGTCCCTACCTGTCGGTGGAACTGATGAAACTGATGACGAGTTATATTCAGGAAATGCAGGAGCGATACCGGGAGCTGGCTACTGAAAAGGTGGAACGGCGCATCGCCCGAGTCCTTTTGCGGCTCACCGCCCAGATGGGGGTCAAAACAACGGATGGGAGCATTGAACTGACGTTTACCCGCCAGGATCTGGCAGAGATGTCCGGGACCACCCTCTATACCGTCAGCCGCGTGCTGTCAGAGTGGGAGAGGCAGGGATTGGTGGAGGCAGGCCGCGAGCGTGTCCTGATCCGAAAGCCGCATGGAGTGGTGGCAATCGCTGAGGAGTTGAATCAGTAAGGGGCCCAGCTACATCCATTAAAGCACGCGCATGGCGTGCTTTTTTGATTCCCCTTATTTGCGCCAGCGCAAAGAGGAATCTTTCACAATGCTGTATCTTAAGGGTATGAACACAGAAATTCTCCACATTCAACTGACTGTTGAAGATGTTTTGAAAAACTGGCCGCAGACGTACTCGGTTTTCAAAAGCCACAATACAGACTGCATAGGCTGTCTTTTGCAGCGGTTTTGTTCAATTCAAGAGGTGGCGGAGGCCTACCAGATCTCCCTGCCGGATCTGATCACAGACTTGGAAAAATATGTCAAAGGAATCAATCAAATTTAAAGGAGTATGCAATGAAAAATTTGTTAAAACTATTTAGCCTGATCGCACTGTTCGCCATGCTGGTTTCTGCATGCGCAAGTGCAGCCCAGGCAGAGCAGCCGGCTATGGCGTCGGCAAATGCTAAAGTTGTTCAGTATTCACTCAAAACAGCCATGGCTGACGGCATGATGGTATTCATCGGTGTTGGCGGCGGGATCGATGGTGTGCGTAACCCCACATTGAGCGCAAATGTTGGTGATACGGTTGAGATCACACTTACAAGCGGTGATGGTGTAGAGCATGATATCTCCTTCCCCGATTTCAGCGCCTCATCAGAGCATGTGGTCGGGCAGGGCTCGAGCACCACTCTTTCATTTACCGTCGATAAAGGCGGCTCATTTGCCTATTTCTGCACTCTGCCGGGCCACCGTCAGGCAGGTATGGAAGGCAAATTTGATGTAGCCGGAGAGTCGCTTGCAGATGCGGCCCAACCGGCTGCCTCTGGCGCAAATTATGTGCCGGCCAGCGGACCCATTGTTGCAAATAATCCCGCGACCAAAGGCTCAGACATCGTACGCGATCCCACAGATCTCCCCGCCCCCATTGGTGTTCGCGAGCCCCAAACTGTGCGCATCGATCTGGAAGCCGTGGAAATCGAAGGTCAGCTCGCTGACGGCACAACGTTCAAGTACTGGACCTTCAATGGCCAGGTGCCCGGACCTTTCTACCGTGTGCGCGTCGGTGATACCATCGAAGTCCACATGAAGAACCTGACCAACAGCACGATGCCCCACTCTGTTGATTTCCACGCTGTGACAGGCCCTGGTGGTGGTGCCACGATGACACAAACTGCTCCCGGTGAAGAAACGACCTTCACTGCAAAAGCTCTGAACCCGGGTTTATATGTCTACCACTGCGCTACCCCCATG
>JANMSY010000488.1:0-4533 GCA_031389865.1 Anaerolineales bacterium
TCCCGGTTATATGCGCGTGGATAACGAAGCGAATGCGGCGAAATGGGAGCAGACCTGGAATATCGAACCAGGCGGTCTCTCGCGTAATCTGGGTCTCACCACCACTGAAATTCTCGGTCACGCACATGAAGGCGGCATGCGTGCGTTGTATATCATGGGTGAGAACCCGATGATGTCCGAGCCGAATCTCAACGAGACACGTAAGCATATGGAACGACTGGAATTCCTCGTCGCGCAGGATCTGTTCATCAATGAGTCGGGCGCGTTTGCGGATGTCTTCCTGCCCGCAACCCCCTTCGCCGAAAAGGATGGGACCTTCACCAACACGGATCGCCGCGTCCAACGGGTGCGGACCGAGAATTTCAGTGGTGGTGAGACCCAGATTACGCGAGAGACCGCCTGGTTCGATATTCCAGGTCTGCTCCCATTTCGCCGCATTCGCTTCGTTATCCACGCGCATATAACCGGGATAATGGAACGGCATCGCACCCATGTCGCTGGCGCCCTGTACATTGTTTTGTCCGCGCAATGGATTCAAGCCGGTGCCATCCCGCCCGATATGGCCCGTGAGGAAGGCAAGATGGATCAGCGCCATCGCGCTGGCGGTGCCATGCGAAAGCTGCGAGATGCCCATGCCCCAGTAGATCGCGCCATTCTTCGCGGCTGCATACATGCGTGCCGCCTTGCGAATATCCTGCGCGGGAACGCCGGAGAGCTGCTCGGCATATTCAGGCGTGAACTTTTCGAGCGACTCGACAAAGTCCTGATAGCCTTCCGTGCGCTTGGCGACAAACTCGTTATTGACCAGTCCCTCTTTGACGATGACATGCGCCATCGCGCTGAGGACGGGCACGTTTGTCCCCGGTTTGAGCGGGAGCCACATCTCGGCGAAGTCCACCAGGTCAATACGGCGCGGGTCAATGACGATCAGCTTCGCGCCATATTTCTGCACCGCTTCCTTCATTTGCAACGCGATGATGGGATGGTTTTCGCCCGTATTCGAACCCACCACCATAAAGACGTCATTCATGATGACCTGCGACGCCGTATTGCTCATCGCGGAAGAACCAATTGCCTTTTGGAGCGCAACCACAGATCCCGCATGACACAGACGCGTACAGTGATCTACATTGTTCGTTCGAAATATCGCTCGGAAGATTTTTTGCAGTAGGTAATTATCTTCGTTGGTGGCTTTGGCGCAGCAATATACGGACATTGCATCCGAGCCATCCCGTTGGTAGATCTCAACCAATTTGTCAGCGGTGATATTGAGTGCGGTCTCCCAATCCGTTTCGACCCAGTCCCAGTCGTTGGAGACTTGTGAATGTTCAATGGGTTGTCCGTCCGTACTCACTGCAAAGACTTGTTCGCGTCCTTCAGGCTTGGGCTTCCCTTCAAGCAGATATCTGCGCACCAGTGGAGTAGTCATACGTTTTGGGTGATAGATAAAGTCATATCCGAAGCGTCCCTTCACACATAAGTTTCCCTGATTGACAGGCGAATCAAACGGCGAAGTGACTTTGAAGATAAAGTCATCTTTAACGTGCAGCTGTAAATTACATCCCACGCCGCAATATGGGCAGGTGGTGGTGACGATTCGATCAGGAGTAATCATACGAACATCCTTCCGCAGAAAATCGTAATTGGTAAAGGGTAATTACAAATTACTACTTACGATTTACGCCGTTTCCTTCCAGTATTCAACACACTGATTTCGTTCGGACTCATACCCTGCTCCAATAAGAATTCACGTTTTGGTTTCAATGCGCCGGTGGGGCAGACTGCCACGCATTGACCGCACAGCACGCAACTTGTTTCGGGAATGGTCTGATCGAAGAATGTGCCGATCTGTGTCTCATAGCCGCGCCCGCTGAAGTTGATGGCGTATGTATATTGAGCATCCTCCGCGCAGACCTGTACACAGCGCCAGCACAACAGGCATTTCGAGTAATCGCGCACATACATCGGGTTGTCGTCTTTGAGTTCCACTTCGCGGCGTTCGGCATCCGGGAAGCGATTCACGTCCGCGTCATATTCCTGCATCATCACCTGGATCTCCGCCGACTCGGACAGATCCATCGTGGAGGCCAGCATCTCCAAAATTGTTTTTCGCGAGCGGATCACCTTCTCGCTTCGCGTCTGGACCTTAATGCCTGCTCCCGCTTCGACAATGCACGCCGGCTGGAGGACTCGCTGCCCCTCCACCTCGACAACGCACATACGGCACAATCCATTCGCGGTTGTTGCCTCATGGAAGCAGATCGCGGGGATATCCTTGCCAAGTTCACGTGCAGCTTCTAATAGCGTCTTACCTTGTTCCGTAGACACTTCCTGACCATCAAGAGTAAGTTTAATTTCCATAATTTACCTTTGAAAACGTTTAAGCGTCGAAAAGCTCCGGCCACAACTTAATAGCGGACAACACCGCGCTGGCGGCGGTCTGACCCAAACCACACAGGGACGCGTCGGTCATCGTCCAGCCGACATCCTGCAGACGGATCAAATCTCCAGGCAACGCTGCCCTACTGGCTACGCGCTCCAAAATTTCTTTTTGACGCTGTGTCCCCATCTGGCAGGGATAACATTTTCCGCAGGATTCATGCGCAAAGAAATGACCAAGTTCCCTTAAGACGGCGCGCATATCACGCGTCTCATCGAAGATCATCACGACGCCGGAACCCAACGGCAGACCTGCAGCGCGGAGATCTTCAAAGGTCAGCTTCACATCCAGGTGCTGGGACGTAGCGAAGGCACCCGCCGCCCCGCCAAACAACACAGCCTGTAAGTTCTTATCGCCTGCAACACCGCCAGCCATGTCAAGCAGTTCGCGCAATGTCACGCCGAATGGGATTTCATACAGTCCGGGTGTTGTGACATCGCCTGAAACACAGAACAGTTTTGGCCCGGGAGATTTTTCCGTTCCAATTTTCCGATATTCCGCAGAACCCATTGAAAAAATCAATGGGACATTGCAAAGAGTCTCTACATTATTGATAACAGTGGGCTTGCCGAACAATCCGTGCGTCGTCGGGAAAGGCGGCTTCACTCGCGGGAAGCCGCGCTTTCCTTCGATCGACTCAAACAGCGCGGTCTCTTCGCCACAAATATAGGCGCCAGCGCCGACGCGTATTTCTATATCAAAGTTGTTTCCAAGATAACCCGCTTCACGCGCTTCATTCAATGCGTTTTCCAAACCGGGCAGGATGTATGGATATTCAGCGCGGATATAAATGTATCCCTTGCTGGCACCCATAGCGTATGCAGCAATACACATCCCCTCAATCGTGCGATGCGGATCATCCATCAGGAGAATGCGATCCTTGAACGTACCAGGCTCGGACTCGTCCGCGTTGCAGATCACGTATTTCTGGTCTGCCTGTGCCCTGGCCGCGCCTTCCCACTTTATGCCAGTCGGGAATGCCGCGCCGCCCCGTCCAAGCAGACCCGAGGCTTTCACCTCAGCGACCACATCTTCAGGTTTCATTGTCAATGCTTTTGTGAAGGCGGGATACTTCCCATATTTCGCAAAGGATGTGGTCTCATTGCCACAATTTGACGTCAGTAAACGGTTGGATCCATAAACGAAGGATTTTGGATGGCCCAACTCGTATGAATCATTTTCGAGATCGATATTTGTTTCTGCCTCCTCGTTGACCAGCGCCGCAGGCGCCTGCTCACAAAGCCCAAGGCACGGACTCGCCTCGATGGTGACTGCCTGTCCAGCGGTGGTTTGCCCGGGCTCGATTCCATGATGGTGGCAGAGATGATCCAAAATCCCCTTCGCGTTTTTGAGGGCGCAGGCCTGGTCTGTGCAAACGCGGATCACCTTTTTTCCAATGGGTTCCTTGTAGAAGAGGGAGTAAAACTCGATCACCCCATGCACATCTGCCAAAGGCACGTGCAGCGAACGGGCAACTTCCGCGGCAGCTTCCTGAGGCAGCCAGCCATAAATTTTTTGGGCCGCATGCAAGGCTGGCAATAACCCTGAGCGACCCAACGGGATATAAGACTCAATTGCACTTTTGATGGGGGCGATATCGAATTCGGACATCTTTGCTCCGCGAAGAAGTATAGACCCAAATAAATTGTCTGGCAAGTTAAGAAAGATACGCAGCCACTGAGATCACCGGGAACTTGAGAAATGAAAAAAATTCGGTGATATCTCCTGGCACTGCAGGGCAGAGATGTGGCTGGAAATTTACGCGCTCACGTTTGCTGTAGGCAGAAATCGTGGCGTCCTGCGGAGCTGGGTGGCCTGCTCAAACGCATATGCAAATTTGATGAGGGTTGGCTCCTGCCATGCCTTTGCAAAGAACGATAGGCCGACAGGCAGGCCGAAGACATATCCCGCGGGGACAGTGATGTGCGGATACCCCGCCACCGCCGCGGGTGACGTGCTCTCCATATCCCAGTTTTCCGGATCGCCATTGACCAGGTCGATCATCCACGAGGCGCCCCCTGAGGGAACAACAATCGCGTCGAGTTTATGTTTTCGCATGGCCGCGTCGATGCCTTTTGCACGTGTATATTCAT
>JANMSY010000582.1:0-3301 GCA_031389865.1 Anaerolineales bacterium
GTACTACGTAAACTGGTTATGCCCAGCTCGCAATGTGTAATCGAATGAGGCATCGGGCTTTACTTCCAGTTCATCCACGATGCCTACAAGAGCCAGGTCGATCGGCACGAATTTTTCATTAGGCATGGCAAGCGCGGCTTCACGCGAACGGACCATTACACACAGGTCACCGGGTCCGGCCTGCACGACGTCCGCGGCAACTTGCAGGAGGCCGATCGGCTCCAGGTTTTTATTCAGCGGCTGGACAAGCAACAGCTTTAATCCCTCTGTGCCGGGATATTTGATCGTGCAGATCGCAGTACCTTTGACTCGTCCAAATAACATTACTTCAACCCTATGCCTTTGACCACGCGATGAATGATGTTGTCCAGCAGCGTTGCATCCACCTGATTCCCAAGCTTGGCGATCACCGCCGAACGAATCCGTTTTTCGATATCGCTCCCCCTCTCCCCCTGGGAGAGGGCCGGGGTGAGGGCAGGATTGGTCTGGGATACGGCATGAGTAACGGGAGCAACTGTCGGCGTAGCGGGCGCCGCGGAATGCCCATCCGAAGGATACGGACGGACAGGCGCGCCAGTGGTGTTATGCGCGCGGTCCGTGATGAGTTGGAATCCCAAACGATTGGCTTTTTCATAGGCCAGTTCGGTCAGCACAACATTATCTGTGACCTGCAGCGATTTCACTCCGCTGTGGAACAGATCTTCTATATCATGCTCAGTGAAAAACTGTTTCGGCATAACCTGTTATTCCGAGCGGCCGCCGAAACTGCCCTTGTTCGATTGAGGCAGGATCATTTCAACATCCGTATGCGGGCGCGGGATGACGTGAACCGAAGCGAGTTCGCCCACGCGTCTTGCCGCGGCCGCGCCGGCATCGGTGGCAGCCTTGACAGCACCCACATCGCCACGCACCATCACAGTAACGAAACCGCCGCCCACATATTCAGAACCGATCAGGACCACGTTCGCAGCCTTGACCATCGCATCGGCAGCTTCGATCGCAGCGACCAAACCTTTTGTTTCAACCATTCCAAGAGCAATCATTGCAGGGGTTACAGCCATGTTCTTTTCCTTTCGTTGCGACCACAATTATTATTTTCGAAATACGGTCTTGCCATC
Source organism: Anaerolineales bacterium (assembly GCA_031389865.1). Taxonomy (GTDB): domain Bacteria; phylum Chloroflexota; class Anaerolineae; order Anaerolineales; family Villigracilaceae; genus Defluviilinea. The sequence goes on from JANMSY010000582.1 coordinate 1,119, forward strand.
GACTTCAAGCGAATCGATAATGGACATGATCACCGAGTCGACGGGAGTATCTTTCGTAATGTTCGTCTGACGTGCGGATGAACCCGCCGCGGTCAGCACCAGATCGCCAACGCCCGCGTCGACAGTGTCGACTGCCACGTAGGGTTTGCCCGAAGGCTCGCCTGTTTCATCCGTTTGACGCAGGATCAATAATTTGCGCCCGTGCAATTTTTCATCCTTGATCGTGGATACGGTCGTGCCAATCACTTTTGCTATCAACATTATTTACTCCTTTGCTCCGGGCAGCATCCTGGCCGCCGTCGTCTTGTTAGCCTTGAGAAGGTTTAAAACCTTCGCAAGGCTGAAGGATTTTAATAACTCTTTGCGGATGTAGAACCCGAATCTTTCCCAGCCGACGGTTGTCCACTCGGCCCCTGAATGATCTTCACCCCGGCACTCGCACCAATACGGGTGGCTCCGGCCTTGATCATGTTCTCGGCATCCTCGAAAGTACGGACTCCGCCCGAGGCCTTGACTCCCATCTGTGGACCGACGGTCCTGCGCATCAACTCCACATCATGGACGGTCGCTCCTCCACCCGCAAACCCCGTGGACGTTTTGACAAAGTCTGCGCCAGCCTCCTTCGAGATCAGCGATGCGATGGTCTTTTCCTCATCGGTAAGTAATGCCGTTTCAATAATCACTTTAACAATAATGCCGTGTGCGTGCGCCGCGTTGACCACACCGCGGATATCCTTTGCCACGGTCTCCAGATCACGCGCCTTCAGCGCGCCGATATTGATCACCATGTCAATCTCTGTCGCGCCCTGCCTGATGGCTGTTTCGGTCTCGAATGCCTTTGTTTCAGAAGAAGTTGCCCCAAGCGGAAAGCCAATCACCGTGCAAACTTTTGCTGATGCACCCTTCAAAAGTTCAGCACACAGGCTCACCCAGGTTGGGTTGACACACACGGATGCAAACCCATATTTGCGAGCCTCGAAGCAGAGCTGGGCGATCTCCTGCTGGGTGGCATCGGGTTTCAGTAATGTATGGTCGATCGTTTTCGCAAGATTGAGATCCTGGGGGATGACTCCCAGAGTGGACGATAAACGCTCCGCGCCCGCGTTGATCACATTTCCCATCTTGTCGAAGCACATGCGGACGCACAGCTGGTCGGCGCAATCAAATTTGCATTGATAGGCTTCAGGATTGTTCGCCCGCGCCTCGTCTTCTGCCATGGCAGCAAGCACTTCGTGTGTAATGATCTCAACAAGTTGTTCTACCAGTTTTTTGTCAGGTTTCATTGTTCTTTTCCGTCTTTGCGAGCGAACGAAGTAAGCGAAGCAATCTCCAGACTAACGAACGTGAGATTGCTTCTCGAAGACTCGCAATGACATGGGATTACTTCAAATATTTCTTCTCAACTGATTTTATCTTATCCAGGCGCGACGTGTGACGTCCACCGCCGAATTCGGTTATCAGCCAGGTCCTGACGATCTGTTTGGCAAGGCTCACGCCGATCAAGCCAGCACCCAGTGTCAACACATTTGTATCGTTATGTTCGCGGCTGTTCACCGCAGAGGAGTAATCATATGCCATCCCCGCCCGCACGCCAGGGACCTTGTTTGCTACGATGCAGCTTCCAATCCCCGCGCCATCAATCATGATTCCGCGCCATGCTTCCCCCGAACCCACAGCTTGCGCAACCGCATGCGCAAAATCAGGATAATCCACAGCTTCCTTGCTGTTCGTCCCGACATCATTGATTTCAAAACCGAGGGTATTTAAGTCTGCTTTGAGGGCTTCCTTCAACTCATAGCCACCGTGGTCTGCACCGATGGCAACGATTTTTTTCGTTGACATGGCAGCTTGCGGTGCAGGCGCAGGTAACACCGCCTCACGCGTAGACGAACCCAGGGTTTTCTCTACTACCCGATGCACAATTTCGTGAATTTCCGCGTCGCTGAGGTTGGTCATGACAGGTTGATTATCGTATCGATGAAGGTTTGCGTCAAGTGGAAGGTTCGAAGTAAAGGTAGTGCTGCCACCAAATCCCAGAGTTAATAAATCTCTAGCCACCTGACACTTTGTTTGAAAAGTGGTCCGTTGGTCGAGTAGGCGGCGTTTTTCCGCCATATCGAGACCAAAGGGTACCGGTGAAACAGTGATTTCCTGCCAATTTGTGGTCTCGATACGCCCCTCTA
>JANMSY010000604.1:0-6714 GCA_031389865.1 Anaerolineales bacterium
GGGTTTTCGCGCGCAACCTGCCACCTCAATACTGGATGGTCGCGCCGCGCGCGCCTCACACCGCTGAACAGGGCGGATTTACGTGGCGGGAGTTCCCATCGTCAGATCTGGGACGACCGACCATGGACCAGCTGCGCCCAAACGCCGAAGCGCTGATCGGTTTGGTGGATGAGTATTCGGCGTCGGCGGGGATCCAGGCGGATACATTCGATGTAATGGGATTCAGCCAGGGTGCAGCCATGTCCAGTGTGCTGGCGTTCCTGTATCCGAACCGGATCCGCAAGGTGGGAATCCTGGCAGGCTTTGTGCCGGGTGGGTTGGATGAACTGGTTGCACAACGTCCATTGGATGGCAAGCCGTTTTTTGTGGCGCATGGTACGAAGGATGAAATGGTCCCTGTGGACCGCGCCCGCGCCTCCATTGAGATTCTTGAGCAGGCGGGCGCACGGGTGACGTACTGCGAGGATGAAGTGGGACACAAGGTGAGCGTGAATTGCCTGCGTGCATTGAAGGATTTTTTCATAGATTAAATATCTCTCAGCGGGGCGTTGACTAGCCTTTTGTTTGCAGGTATCCTTAGAGAGTATTTCTTAAGTATGTTGAAGTCTCGTCAGGATGCCTTTCAAGCCATTTTCAGCCACCAATTTCACGGATTGACACGAATTTTGCCCATCGAATGTCAAACCTTCGTGTTCGTTGTGTCCTTTGTGGTGGGTTAAGAAACAGTCTCTCGGGATATGAATGTAGTAACGGCTTCAGCCGGGTACGAGCGACTGGAGTCGCTGCTACAAATTTTTTTTGGTGGAAGAATGAATCGAAACATTTCTCGTCGCGACTTTCTCAAAATTGCTGGTGCAAGCCTGGGGGCAGTGGCATTCAGCCCTTACAAGGGACTCAACCCTGACTATTTATATACTCCCAAACGACTACCTCCATTCCCCGCCAGTGACATTATTGGGCGTGTTGTAGACCCTGGCATTGATCTGCGCAGCCGCCCAACGAATGATCCCGCCCAAAACACATCTATTGCCAAATTGGAGGCAGATACACTGGTGGAATGGGGGCGCCAGGTGCTCGGAAATGTGGTCGGCGGATTGGCAAATCAACGTTATGTGGAAACCCCTCAGGGGTATATCTATGCATCTGTGCTTCAGCCCACACGTAATCATCCCAACACACCCATCAATGAGATGCCGGCCGGGCAGCAGGGCTTTTGGACGGAAGTGACTGTCCCGTACGTTGAGCTGGCACATGAAGGCGTGGTCGCTTCGCCATGGATGCAGAGCCATATCGCTTATAACTTTCCTCCGCGTTTGTATTATGGGCAGGTGGTTTGGATCGACCAGGTCCGCACGACGAATGGCTTTGCGGAATATCGCTGGAATGAAGATGCGGTACATGGGTACGGTTATGGCGCCTACGGCGAGTTTTTCTGGGGGGATGGTGCGGGGTTCAAGATCCTGACAGATGAGGACGTGGCGCCCATTAGCCCCGATTTTGACCCCAATGAAAAAAGGATCGAATCCGATCTCGATTATCAGACCCTTTCCTGCTATGAAGGATCCAGGGAGGTCTATTTCTGCCGCATTTCGAGCGGACTCAACTATGATCCCGAAACTGGACAGATCAGTGAGAAGCTGGCGACCCCGGTGGGCAATCTGCTCACGCACTGGAAGATCATCTCGCTCAATATGACAGCCGGTACGTTCCAATCGGGATATTCCACGCCGGCAGTTCCCTGGTCCACGATGATCAGTGGTGAAGGGATCGCCATCCACGGCGCCTTCTGGCACAATGCCTTTGGCGAGAAGCGTTCGCATGGTTGTATCAATGTCACACCCGAAGATGCGAAATGGATCTTCCGCTGGACAACACCCTACGTTTCCCTGGCTCAGAGCGAGTTACGCGTATCCCTGCCCGACCATGGAACCAATGTGGTAACCACCGCGATGCAATTGAATTAAAATTATATAATGCCCACGGTCACAAATTGCGCTTTCCCACCTTGGAAAAAGCGCAATTTATGACCGCCCTGGGTATAGAAGATCCGAAGGAGATACATGGATATTAGCAACGTAACTATAGGCCTGGCATTTCTAGCTGGGCTGGCTTCCTTCCTTTCGCCGTGTGTGTTTTCGCTCGTTCCGGCTTATATTGGCTATCTGGGCGGGCGCGCGGTAGGCGGTGAAGCAAATGAAAGTAACCGCTTTGTCACGTTCACACATGGGCTGGCATTTGTTTTGGGCTTCAGCCTGATTTTCATCACTCTGGGAGCTGCATCTTCTGCCTTTGGACGTCTGTTGTTCGATCTACGGTTCGTTCTTGCCAAAGTGGGCGGAATTGTCGTCATCATTTTTGGTCTCCATATGATCGGTATTTTTCGCATCCCGTTACTGGAATACGATACACGCGTGCAACAATTGCCAGACCGTAAATGGGGCTATCTTTCATCTGCGCTGATGGGAATCTTCTTTTCGGCGGGCTGGGCTCCCTGTGTGGGACCTGTGCTCGGCGCGATCCTTACACTCGCCATGAATGGCGGTTCGATCTCAACGGGTGTTTCACTGCTTTCGGCGTATTCAGCGGGTTTGGCAATTCCCTTCCTGATTGCCGCCCTTGGCGTAGGCTGGGTTTCAGTCACCCTGAAAAAGTATGGAAAAGTAATGCACTACGTTGAAATTGCAATGGGAGTCATTCTCGTGATTATTGGTATCATGCTCTTCTCTGGTATTTTTGAACGCATTGCAGCGGCTGGTCAGTTCTTCTGGATCGATTTCGGTTTATAAGAGTTTGATTATTTCATATGCTGACCATTACCCTATACACGCGAAAGGACTGCCATCTGTGCGAGCAGGCAAAAGTAGACTTGCAGTCTTTACAGGCAAAGTATCCTCATCGCCTGGTTGAAATTGACATCGATGCTGACCCTGCCCTTCAAAAAGCCTATCTGGTGGAGATTCCTGTTATTGAGGTGGGGCCGTACGTTCTTAAATCTCCCTTCGACAAACAAAAACTGATGATGACGTTGGGCGCGGCAGGAGACCGTCGCGGCCAGCTCGATAAGCTTGGACGCGAAGATCATCATGACCGAATCCGCCGCGGACAAAATATCAGCGGCGGCGATCGCGCCATGTTTTGGATGTCGCGGCATTATCTGGCCGTGATCAATGGCTTCATGCTGCTTTACTTTGGTCTGGCAATGCTGGCGCCCGTCTTAATGAATGCGGGCGCTACTTTGCCTGCCAATGTGCTCTACACCATATACAAACCGCTCTGCCATCAATTTGGTTTCAGGTCATTCTTTTTATTTGGACAGCAGGCCTATTATCCGCTGAGAGAGGCGGGGATTCCAAATGTCCTTACTTTTGAAGAGGTGACTGGCCTGCAGGATCTTCATAACCCGGCGGCATCTTCAAGGCTGCAGGCGCGCCAGTTCACAGGCAATGAAGAGGTGGGTTATAAAATGGCGCTTTGCGAGCGCGACATTGCCATCTATGCGGCGATATTCCTCTTTGGGATACTGTACGCGGTGACGAGACGCCGCATCCAGCCCCTGCATTGGATGGCGTGGGTTCTGATCGGTATGGGCCCCATCGGTTTGGACGGTTTCTCCCAGCTTTTCAGCCAGATGGATTGGTCATTGCTCGCGTCCATTCTCCCTTACCGCGAGAGCACACCCTTCCTGCGTACGTTCACGGGCGCACTCTTCGGATTCGCGACGGCCTGGTTCGCCTACCCATACATGGAAGAATCCTTTGGCGAGACGCGCCAGTTTTTTATCAAAAAGTTTGCGGCGATCAACAAAGCCAGTTCCTGACAGGTAACCTTCGGCAAATGTCCCTCATTCAGCACAACGGACTGCGCTATTTCAAGTTCGATTCCATGCAAGCCAGGCATGCCATCTTCACACGTCATGGAGGGGTCAGCCCGGAGCCCTGGGGTTCCCTCAATGTAGGTGGGACGGTAGGGGATGACCTGGCGCGCGTTCGGGAGAACCGCATCCTGTCCTTCCAGGCCATGGGATGCGAGCCTGAATCCATTTTCGATGTTTGGCAGGTTCACAGTGCAGACGTCGTCTGCGCACGGGCACCCCGACCCATGGATGAGTCGTATCGTCAGGCCGATATTATTCTGACAGATAAACAGGATGTGACATTGTTCATGCGCTTCGCCGACTGTGTGCCGATCATGGTCAGTGACCCTCGCAATGGCGTGATCGGCATTGCCCACGCCGGGTGGATGGGCACACTTCGCGACGTTGCCAGCGCCACGATCAACGCCATGAAGAAACAATATGGCTCGAACCCGGCAGATATTGTCGCCTGTATTGGTCCGTCCATTGGGCCCGATCACTACGAGGTTGGCGCAGATGTGATTCTGCAGGTGATGCAAAAGTTCGGGGATGAGTCTGAATTAATCCTCAAATCACATAATGGAAAAATCCATTTCAATTTATGGGAAACCAATCGTTTGCTTCTCGAACATGCGGGTGTACAGAACATTGAGATTTCGGGCATTTGCACAGCCTGCAATACCAGCGACTGGTTCTCACACCGCGCTGAAAAAGGACGCACTGGCCGTTTCGGCGCGTTGATCTCCTTGCAGTAATTGACAACCCTTTGTCTGCCTTGGCTCTCAGAGATTCAAAAATGAGGATCATAATAACCGTATGAATGATCTCGTCGCTTCCATTCGTGAAAACCATCAACGCGTCATGGACCAGATCGCAGAAGCCGCACACAGATCCGGCCGGAGTCCCGATGACACCCGTCTTGTGGTGGTTACGAAGACACAACCGCTTGAAATTGTTCAAGCCGCCATCAAAGCCGGAGTCCACGTCTTTGGGGAGAACTATCCTGAAGAAGGTGTCGCCAAGATCCAGGCACTCCCTGCGCAAAGTGGGGTAGAATGGCACATGATCGGTCATGTACAGGGCAGAAAAGCCCGCCTCGTGGCTGATCACTTCGCACTTTTACACTCGCTCGACAGCCTGAAGCTGGCCCGGCGGCTCGATCGCTTTGCCGCTGAAAGCAACCGCGTAGTACCCGCGTTACTCGAGTTCAATGTGGGTGGTGAAGAAAGCAAATCAGGATGGGATGCTTCAAATGAATCTCAATGGAATATCCTTCTGCGCGAAATTGCGGAATTGCTCGATCTGCCCAACCTGCGTATCCGTGGATTAATGACGATGCCTCCCCTGGGAACTGCCCCAGAGGACTCGCGCCGTTTCTTCCTACGCCTGAGGCTGTTACGTGATTATCTGGCGTCCCAGTTTCCCCAGGCAGGCTGGCGTGAACTGTCAATGGGCACGAGCATGGATTTTGAAGTGGCAGTCGAAGAAGGCGCGACCCTCGTCAGGGTGGGAACCGCCATCGTAGGTGCACGCAAATACAAGTCGGACTCGGAGCGTGAAGCGTAATGCAAACCCTTATAATGTTCATTAGTGTATTACAACAGCTGCTTGTCCTGCTGGTCATCGCCTCGGTGATCCTGTCTTACTTCATGGACCCGTATCACCCCATTCGCCGCGCGATTGATGGGATCGTGGAGCCCATGCTTTCTCCCATCCGCCGGGTCATACCGCGGGTGGGTATGCTTGATTTCAGCCCGCTTGTTTTGATCCTTCTTATCCAACTGATTAGCGGCCTTCTCATCCGTTTGATCTACTCCTTTAGTTGAGGTGAACCATGTCTGATCGCAAATTCAATTTGCATGATGGTCAAAAAGGCTCTGCCCTGGCTGTACGTGTGACTCCACGTGCCAGCCGAAATGAAATCGCTGAACTGTTGGATGATGGGACGATCAAGGTGCGACTCGCTGCTCCTCCTTCCGATAACGAGGCAAATGCGGCACTTATCGAATTTCTTTCAGAAATATTGGGTATACCCACTTCGCGTCTGGACATTGTGGCAGGTGTATCCGGACGTGATAAGCTGATCTCAGTGGTGAACATGGATGTGGAGACCGTGCATCAGCGCATCCTCGCTCATCTGGCATAGAAAATATTGTAGAAAGAGAGGGTCAGCTCCTGAAGGAGCCGACCCTCTCTTTTCTTCATAACCTTCACATGTTATCAATTTTGAGGGCTGTACAACAAACGGTACGTGCTGAAAAACTCGTAAATATATCGAACATAATCACGCGTTTCCTGGAAGTCCTGGAAGGGGATGATCTCCACCAGCAGGTCGGGGTCACCGCCTGCCAGTTCGTTCCAGACGATTGCTCTGCTGGGTCCTGCATTATATGCAGCCAGTCCACCGTAGATGCTGCCCCCAAGCATGTCCCGTGTTTTATCGAGGTAATAGGATCCAAATGTGACGCTGACCAAAGGGCGATACAGATCTTCGGTATCGTACAAGGGCGGCCAGTTGAGTTCGCCTGCAATTTCTTCAGCGGTGGCTGGAACAACCTGCATCAATCCATGCGCGCCCTCGGACGAACTGACAAACCCTTCGAAAAAACTTTCCTGCCGTATCACACTGAATACGAACAATGGATCAAGGCCATATTTCTGCGCTTCGTTGATGATCAGGTCATGATAATACAACCCATAACGCAGGTGGTTGAAATAAGCCGGCGCAGTGAGCGAGGCACGCTGGCTGTCCTGCCCAGCCAGGGTCAATACCTGCCGGGCTGCGGAAATTGCAGTGCGATATAAACCGATCTCCCGTAAATGATTCGCCAGCCTGAAATTGTCAGTGGCGCTGGCGCTCA
>JANMSY010000636.1:0-2071 GCA_031389865.1 Anaerolineales bacterium
ACCGAACCCGGCTCCGATCACTGCGCCGAAAACAATCCCAATCACTACCCCTAACATGATACTCTTCCGCATCATATAATAGTCAGTCCTTTACAATTAGGCAGTGGCTAAAAGAATGGCCATATTTCTTCTCACCACAGAGAACACAGAGTTCACGGAGAATGTAGAAGGTTTTCTCTGTGTTCTCCGTGTACTCCGTGGTGAAACTATTGGGCAAGCCCACACAATTATCCACTCTTTACAATTAGGAATGAGCAAGAAACCTTCTTGTTTCTTCTATTTTATCCTTTTCCACCTTACCGGTCTCTTCCCAATACTCCAGCAGTTGACCGATCGTTAGCACCGCGTGCATGGAGTATCCGGCTTGTGCAAGTGATTCTTTTGCGCCCGATTGACGGTCCACCAGTACAACAACATCCTTCACAACGAGGCCTACACCTGTCAGTTTTTCGATGGCTTCGAATTTGCTTCCACCCGTGGTGGCAAGATCGTCAATAACGACCACTATCTCGCCCGCGTGATATTCGCCTTCGATCGCAGCTTTTGTACCATACGTCTTGACCTCCTTGCGTGGGTAGATCATCGGGTAGTTCCCTGCCAGGCTAATGGCAGTGGCGATGGGGATGGCGGCGTAGGGCAGGCCTGCAATACGGGAGAACTGCAGACCGGAGAGTATTGGAAGATAGGCCTGTCCGATATCCGCAAGAAGTTTGGGATAGGTGATGATCTGTCGCAGGTCAATATAGATGGGACTCGTGAGTCCCGACTTGAGGGTGAACCCGCCGAATTTGATACAGCCAGCTTCCAACAGATTATCCGCGAGTAATGTAAGGTGATTGTCGAGTTGTGTCATGATATTTCCTTTGATGGATGCAGATAAATGCTAAAACATCAGCGTATGTCAGCGTCCCAATTCTCTTTTTATATTCAGGATCTGATCGCGCATCTCTGCCGCGGCCAGACCTGGCTTTTCCGCGCGTGCAATGGAACGCGAGACAGGTATCAACATTCCTTTGCCGTCTTTACGAAGACCTGCCTTCAAAGCGGATACTAACTCTCCTCCCTGTGCGCCAATACCAGGAGCGAGGAACCACAGGTCAGGAGCAGCCGCGCGGATACGCTTCATAGCGTCCATATGTGTTGCGCCAACGACGAGGCCGATGTTGTTTTTAATGTTCCAGGTCTGAGCTAGTTTGGCAACGTGTTCATAAAGGGGAACAGACAATGGACGATGGACTATGGACGATGAATTCCCTTCCATGGTCAGTGGTCCAGTGTCCATTGTCACGATGAGGTCCTGCAAATCCCCACTCCCGGGATTACTAGTCTTGCACAACAGGAAAACACCTTTCTCCGAATCCTGAATAAAAGGCTCAATGGAGTCTTTTCCAAGATAGGGACTCAAGGTAATGCAATGGGCACCGAGTGTCTCAAACGCGGATTTGGCGTATGCTTCGGCGGTGGACGAAATATCGCCGCGCTTGGCGTCGAGGATCACGGGGATCATGGAACCGAGTCGGTACGATTGTTCCTGTATTGCATCGATGACATCCTTTAGCGCGGTCCACCCATCCGCACCGAAGACTTCGAAGAACGCCGCGTTGGGCTTGAATGCCGCAGCGTAGGGGGCGGTTTGCTGCACGAGATTCAGGCAGAAGTGCCGCGCAGATGCGGCGTTGGGTTCGGATAAATCCTTGACGTGCGGATCAAGTCCAATGCAGATCAGGGATGAGCAGTCATCCACCCGCTTTTCCAAAAAAGAGAAAAAAGATTCCATAACGATTCCTTTTGACCGCCGAGACGCTGAGCCACGGAGATTTTTAAAAAGGTTTTCTCAGTGCCTTCGTGTCTCCGTGGTTGGATACACTAGGCTTTACCCAATACCATCGCCAGCAATGCCATTCTCACATACAGACCATATTCCATCTGGCGGAAGTATGCAGCCCGGGGATCGTCATCGAAATCCACGCTGATCTCGCCGACGCGCGGCAGCGGGTGCATCACAATCATATCCTGCTTGGCAGCTTTCATGATGGCGGGGTCGATCACATACGCGCCCTTGACCTTTTCA
>JANMSY010000700.1:0-7962 GCA_031389865.1 Anaerolineales bacterium
CAAAAACTCGCCCACCACACCCATTGCCTGGTCCGTTTTGGCAATGGATTTCAAACCGTCTTTCTCGATACCGGTCAATGCGCGGATCGCATCGATGGTCTCAGGCACGACAATAGCTTGGTTGTAGACCTGATAGTTGTAGAAAAGTTCATTGCCCTTTACCGTCAGGCTGTCTTCCCATAATCCCACTTCCCACATATCGCCGCGTGGGCGGCCCAGGTCGGCCATCATCTCCAGTGTGCTGTTAAGCGCGAGCACACCTTCGCTGGCCCGCAAGAATGCAATACGCGGGGCGGCGCGGAAGGCAGCCAGCACTTCGTCTTTGCTGGCAGGGCGGGTGAGCTCCACACTCCAGGCGTGCAGGTGGCTGGTCGTGTGTGCAGCTACCACTGCAATAGTCATCACATCCAGGTCTGGATCAACAGTCTGGGCGTCCGGGCCTTGATGGGATGGGATGACCGTCTCGGGCACGACTGTGTTCATCACGCCGCTATGGTCGGATTCCCATGGGTCGGTCGCACGGCGGATGAGAACCCCACGCGCTTTCTTAAGTAACCCGGCATTCTTCAGTGCGCCCAATGTGCGTACAATGCTGGTAGTGTTGCACGAGACTACGCGGGTCGAATCACGACTAATGGCAGATTCATAGTTTGCCTGTGCCACAAACGAGTGACCGGTCAGGCTGTGTTTTTCGCCGCCCTGGAAGATGGATTTGACTTCGGCGGCCCTGTACTTCTCGAAGTTGGCTGCAGCGACTTTCTTCGGCGTTGCATCGGCTACCACATCTACCTGTTTGAGTAGATCGTCGAGCATGCCAGCCACCGGAATACCGCCGGCGCGCATTTGCTCGGCAGCCTGCGGGGTCGAGGCGTACACCGGATAGCCTCGCTCGACTGCAACCTTAATGCGCCAGTCGCTGACCACGTCAGCCACGCCAACTAATTCCATATCGTCCTGCACAGCGACGGCGTCAGCAATCCGTTTGCCGATCACGCCGTAGCCGTTGACGACCACACGAACTTTTTTAGACATGATATACCTCCAGATAAAATAGTAATAGTGAAATCGAGCTTACAACGCCTACTTTTCTAAACAATGGCGCGGCTTTGTCCTTTTTCAGTCAGCGGTTGTGGATCTAACTCGTCGAAGATATTTTCAGGCTATCCCCCCAATTCATCGCAAATGACCTGGCAGATTTGTTCAAAAGGCACGGGCGGCGCGGCATCCTGAAGTTTGCTGAATTCTGCAACGTATTCGGGAGGAATGAAGTCGGGCCGCGTACTGAGCGCCTGGCCGACCTTAATGAAAGCCCCACCCAATTCCGAAAGGGCCATGTGTAGGTGCTCAGGCCTCGTATACGGCATATCGCGTACTGGATGACCGAGCCAGCCTCGCTCGAATGGCACGAAGCCGCCCAGCCCGATGCGCACCACCAGCCATCCCAGACCATGCCGTGTCATCACCGAGGCGGATTTGGCGCGAGCGCTGTAGAAGCCGTCCGCTCGCCCATCGTGGCATGGATAAGATTCCGACCATAGACATCAGCTTGTGGTAACTTTGATGGTTTTAGTCCGAACTTTTTCGATTTTGGGCAGCGTCAAAGATAGCACGCCATCACGGAAAACTGCCTGAGCTTCATTGGCTTCAATCACCGCAGGCAAAGGTATCGAGCGGGTATATCCTGAGACACGTCGCTCACGGTGCAGGTAGGTCGCATCCTCAAGGTCAGCCGCAGTCTCAACTTCGCCTCTGAGAGTAAGGGTATTTCCGCTCAAGGTGATCTTAAGTTTCTCGGCTTTGACGCCGGGCATGTCGGCGCGGATGAGGATGTCATCGCCAGTGTCAAGCACATCCACCGGCACATACATGGAAGCCAGGACCGATGGCAATATGTCGCTCGGATCGACCCGGCCTTCAGCCAGAAACTGGCGCATGGCGTCGCGCCAGGCGCTTAGGGTGGTAAACGGTCCAAATTGAGAGATGTCGTTCATGGGTATTTCCTTTCATTACGTATAAAAGAACGCGAGTCGACTGAGTTTTAGTGACAGCCACCGGTGCGACCAGCGCGTTCATTCTTGTCTGAATCAACCTTGTCTGATTCAGTGGCATTCGATGCTGGGCCATGCTGATGCCCGGCAGAACTGCCATGTCCACCGTGTGATCCGTGCATGAAGAAGTGGCTGCCAAGCATCAGGGCAATAAAGCCATAGTACACTACACTGCTGAAGGCCACATTGAAAATGAAAATCGCAACCAGCGCGGCTATCAGTCCCAGGCCCAGAAACCAGACAATGGGCGGAATACGCACGGGGCGATCTGTTACAGAGGGATGAGATTCCATTTTTTTACTCCTTTGAAAGCAATACGCTTTTGATAATGAGTCTAAAGGATTTGCAGGCAGAGTGTGAGAGGCGTTTAGCCTATTTCGTCATGCGCCGTTTGGCTGATGGCTTTATGAGACTGATATGAGTGTGGTGAACCGCTCTCCCCGTTTATTAGGACCAGGGTATCCATTGTCCTAAATCGAATAAACGACCTCTCTGACTCTGTTCATAGCCTTTGCTCCGCCGACCAGTTTGGCCAGCCCCGCAACTGTCTCCGAAAGCAGGAATAGCTGCAGAGTTCCAAATAGAGACATGATCACCCTGCCATAACCGATCCGGTCAGCAAGCATATCCACGAGCGCTCGAGTGACAAACGGATTGCGCACACCCAGTTCAAAACATAGTTGAGGGAAGTTATAGAACAGGTGCGTCAGAATGATCCCCAACCTGTGATTGCGGCCAATCTGACGATCCACCAAAGTGGCATAATGCTCGGGATGACCGGACAGGATCGCCTCAGCCGCCAGCCGTCCGCTCTTGATAGCAAAACGAATGCCCTCGCCAGTGAATGGATCCACGAGACCGGCGGCATCTCCAACCAGCAGTGTTCGTTGTGTGCTGATTGGTTCGCGGTGATCGTAAATTGGTATTGGATGCCCCTTCTGCGGTTGACCTTTGATTGAGATGCCATAGCGCGTCATCACGCGTTCCAATGTGGCTTGCAGCGCGCCCGGTTTGGGATGGAGCGCGCCAATGCCAATGGACAGATGATCGGACTTCGGAAAAATCCAAAGATAACCTGTGGCGACCTCGCCGAAGATGAATATCGGTTTATCCGCAAAGCGAGCAAAGACCTCCGCGGGGACAACTGCCTCTACCTCAATGGCTCCGGCCATTACTTTTTTCCGCCGTAAACCCACCGAACGCGCAACGACGGAATTAGCGCCATCCGCAGCGATCACATAGCCGCCTTCAATACGCTCACCTTCAGCAGTTTCAACTATCACACCATCTGCTCTTTCTTCCACGGCGCGCACCGCGACCCCCTGGCGGATTTCAGCCGCGGCGTGTTTCAGGAGGTAAGCATCGAATTCGTCGCGCATGACCATACGTACGGATTGGTCCAAAACAGGGACCGTGATGGTCTTTGCTCCAAGAGCATACGAGATGGCCTTTACCTTTGATTCGATGACTGTTTCAAACGAGATGGGAAACTGCTCCAGTATATGTACGGAAATGCCGACCCCACAGGCTTTATAGCGAGGCAGGAGCTCCTTCTCAAGGACCAACACCCGCCTCCCCGCCCGACCAAGAAAATACGCGGCCGTTCCCCCAGCAGGACCTCCACCGACAATGATCACATCATATTTTGTGTTCATGGCTATTCTACCTGCCAACAAGAAAACGATCGCAATGTTATTATGAATGGCACAACCATTTCTGAGTTCTCTATTGGCACAACCATTTTATACAGGTCATATTTATCAAGATAGCGCTTTTTGACGCATCTTTGCATGGGCAGTTCTGCCCGTCATTCCTCCGTGCTTTTACATACGCAAAATTGCCTATCGGACCGATGCGCCTTTTGGCGCTTGTGGAGGCAGACCCACGATTTCATAATGATTTACAATGAACTTTAGTAATGGTAAGAGGAACCGAAAATGAAACGCTTCAAGAAAATCGACCTCTGGCTGGCCTTCTCCATAATCCTTCTTGTGAGCGCTATTGCCATTTACAACCTGCCTCCGGTCCAGGAACGCTTAGGCTGGAGGGTTGCTGAGTTAACGGCGCGCATCAAGTACGCCCTCTCGCCCCCTGAGCAGGTTGTCTTTATTCCCGAGGAAGAGAACAGCTTGTTGACGCAGACAGTATCGCCTCGATCCTCTCCGCTAGTTCCCTTTTCGGCCACAGCCACACAAACCCCTTCTACCAAACAGCCTTTCACTTCCCCCACTTCTACTGCCACATTGAAGCCGATCCCCAAAAGCATACAACTCAATGGCTTCCAACATGAATATCAGACCTGGAATAATTGTGGTCCGGCAACGCTGGGGATGGCACTTTCCTACTGGGGCTGGGTGGGTGACCAGCGCCCCATTGCCGCCTTCACCAAACCAAACTCACGCGATAAAAACGTTATGCCTTACGAGCTCGCAGCTTTTGTTGAGGAAGAGACGGAGCTTGAGGTTGTGTATCGAGTGGGTGGGGAAATTGAATTGCTCAAACGTTTTCTGGCCGCTGAAGTTCCGATCATCATCGAGAAAGGCTTCGAGGGGCGTGATTTCGATGGCTGGATGGGCCATTATGTGCTGGTGACCGGTTACGACGATTTAGACAAGCAATTTACGTTACAAGATTCTTACTATGGGCCCGATCAAATCATGAAATACCAGGATTTAGAACCCTACTGGCGGGCATTTAATTTCACCTACATTGTGATCTACCCGGTTGAACGCAGGAAAGAAGTTATGGCAATTTTAGGTCCCGATGCGGACGAAGAGAACAATGATCGCTATGCCGCTCAAAAGGCTTCTGATGAAATTTACCGGATTGGTGGTCGAGATCAGTTTTTCGCATGGTTCAACCGCGGCACAAATTTGGTGCGACTACAGGACTATGCCGGTGCCGCGGCAGCCTACGATGAAGCGTTTGCGCTTTATCCGAGCATTGCTGAGAAAGAAAGACCTTGGCGAATGATGTGGTACCAGACCGGGCCATATTGGGCGTATTACTATACTGGGCGCTACCAGGATGTCATCAATCTCGCTACCACAACACTGGATGCTATGAGTGAACCGGTTCTGGAAGAGAGTTATTATTGGCGTGCACTTGCGCGCCAGGCTTTGGGTGACAGCAAAGGGGCCACCAAAGACCTGGGTTCCAGCCTTGAATATCATCCCGGCTTCGAGCCGTCTCTTACACAGCTTGAGCAGCTAGGGGAGACCCCATGAATTCCTGCGCGGCAACTGGCAGGTAGAACAGACCCAAAGATACAATGAGCTGACATGGCACACGGGAGATTAAGGCCTAATCGTCAAAAAGGATCGTCACTTATTCTTGACACAGGACACTCCAATCCACAATGCGAGCCTGTAGCCGTTTGGGGGCATATCATTCTTCCTCATCTAAAACTAAACGTTCTAGGCTACCACCCCGAATTATCGCTAAGATCAGATCCTTCGAGCCATGAAATCTAACACATCGATCTTCGTCAAAATGCCGACAGGATGTTCCTCTTCCGTGACAAGAATGACCGGGGATTCAAAGAACTTGGGCAATACATCCTGCAGGAAAGCATTCGATGTGAAGACAGGAATGGATGGCTCAACAATGGATTCGATCGTTTCTTCGGGCTTATGAGTATGCCCGCCTTCGAAGAGATGTTTTAGCAGGTTCACCTCAGAAACCAGACCCGCCGGCGTTCCATCGGCCTTCACAACAGGCATCTGTGAAATGTCATGTTCTTTCATCCGGGCGATCACATCTGTCATGCGATCTGCTATGGAAGCAGTGTACAACTCCGATTGAGTTTTATCAGCCAATACCTCGCTCAAGCGAGTCGCTTCCCATGCAGATTCCAGAAATCCGTTTTCGCGCATCCATCTATCGTCAAAGACCTTGGACAAATATCGTGAACCTGAATCAGGGAAAATTACGACAGCCAACCGGTCCGATGATAGTTCTTGAACATATTTCATTGCTCCTGCAAATGCTGCACCCGAAGAAACGCCGCAAAAGATGCCTTCTTCTTTGACAATCCGGCGTGTCCATTGGAAAGCTTCTTTATCTGTCACACGGATCACGTCGTTAATGACTGACAAATCCAGCGTGGAGGGAAGAAAATCTTCACCAATCCCTTCGATCTTATAGGGTCTTGCAACGGCATCATCCGGGATCCTGCCATTCTGCCAGGTCTCTAACAGGATTGAACCGGTGGGGTCTACCCCAATGATTTTGATATCCGGGTTTTGTTCCTTCAAATATCTTCCAATGCCTGAAATCGTCCCACCAGTTCCCATACCAATGATTACATCCGTCACCTGGCCGCGGGTCTGCTCCCAGATCTCCGGCCCCGTTGTCAGATAGTGGCTGCGAGGATTTTCAGGATTATGGTACTGGTTGGCAAGGATCGCGTTGGGTGTTTCAGCAACAATTTGTTTGGCCACACTGTAATAAGAGCGCGGATCATCCGGCTCCACAGCCGTTGGTGTGATCACGACCCTTGCACCGAATGCCCGCAAGAGTTGGATCTTCTCCTGGCTCATTTTATCCGGCAGGACAAAGACCGATTTATAACCCTTGATCGCGCAGACGATTGCTAACCCTACGCCAGTATTGCCGGAGGTGGATTCCACGATCGTTCCACCGGGTTTGAGCCTTCCAGAGCGTTCCGCTTCGGCAACGATATTAAGCCCAATGCGGTCTTTTACAGAGCCGCCCGGATTAAAAAATTCCACCTTTGCGTACAAAGGACATGGCAAATGTGAAGCAACGCGGTTTAATCGGACAAGTGGCGTCTTGCCGATGGTCTGCAAGATGTTTTCATGGACATGCAGTGACTCTGAAACGAAAGTGGATGTTGTGATCATTTTATTCTCCTAATCAGTAGTGATATATGATTGTTTTGGCAAAACAAAAACCGCCCAGGCGGGCTGCCGGTGGGCGGTTTACTCGATGAAACGTGGTTTAACCAACTATATCGTCTGCACCTATCCGGAATCGAAAGCCCGCGCAAAAGGTCGCACACAGGGACACACTTGCACCGCACTGCGTTCGGTGCAGTGCAGGTGGGAGCAGGGCAGACGAAAGTGAGCTAACATGATTATCTTGGATTTTATCGCGCCCGTTGGTTAAGTGTAATAAGCACTTTTGCTTATCGTGTTTGACCCCCAGCATTTGCAGAGCGTTCGTAAAAACTGAGAGCGGCTGACGTAACGCCAGCCGCCTCGGGAGAGAAGATGCGCGAACTGTTCGTCAAGGATCAACTCAGATCTTGCACCATCTGCTGGTACTGATCGCGAGTGATCTCGCCGCGTGCGTAGCGTGCTTGCAGAATTTCCCGCGGCGCTTGTGTACCGGATGAAACGCTACCATTGGTAAAGCGCTTGATTGCCCAAACGATCAGGATCACAATCCCAACAATGATCGCGAGGTTAAAGATCAAGCCGATCCAACCTCCAAACAGGCCCATGCCTCCAAAGCCATTCATCATGCCACCGCCCATCATAGTAGTTTCTCCTTTCTGTTGAAGTTTTACACTTCAACGTATTCTTGAATTTATGCTCGTATCATAACAAGAGATATTAAACTCTCATTCAAGCCATTGTAAAGACTTGATAAAGGAAAAGGCAATTCTCCACAAGTTGTGAAACTTTGCCATACGTTGATACGTGTCAGATAACATCGCCGCGCCAGCGGTACCACAGCCAGCCAAGAGGAACTCCTGCCACGCCGCTGATCAGGCCACTCATCCAATGATAAGGATGTGGGAGGCCAGACAAACCTATTCTGGCGATTACATACCCGAGAATTGCCAATCCAAATGCCCACAAATAAACGACAACGGGCCATTCTTTCCTTTTCTCTTTTTCGCCTGTTGATGCCGAAGCAGTTTTTGATACTTTGATTTTGCTCATAT
>JANMSY010000711.1:0-29181 GCA_031389865.1 Anaerolineales bacterium
GAAAAAGGCATTTCGTTTGCGATGGGTGCCGAGATGGCGACCCAGTGGAAAGCTGCCCACCCCGACAAACCCATCGTCATGGTTGAACTCGGTTGGCCGAACCACACTGAAGTGAAATCCGGACGTACTGACCCGTGGGTCGAAGGCGTCCTGTCTGTTGACCCGACCGCGACTGACCTCGGATGTTTGGATGTCAGCAAGGGTACCGATCAGGCCAAGCAGGTCATGACCGACCTCCTGACCACGCACCCCGAAGTCAACCTCATCTATTCCGAAGCCTCTGGTCAGACCGTTGGCACGATGGCAGCGTTGACCCAGGCTGGACGCGGCAAGTTCGATAATGGCAAACCGTTGACCGAGATCGTCTCCAGCGTTGATTTTGACGAAGTTGAGATGAAGCTTGTCTATGATCCCAACAGCTCGTTGAAGCTGTCCATGGGTCTTCCCCCAGTGGAAACCGCTCGCGGTCGCATTGACCTCATCATGGATGTGTTGAATGGCAAGGTGGATCCCACTTCACAGCCTGCAGAAGAGTTCTTCTACAAAGCCTACAACGTCTCCTTCTGGACGATGCCAGGTGCCGATGCCGCAACATGGCTCAATACACAGTTCGGAACCAACGTTAAGGCTCCTGCTGTTAAAGCGCCTGC
This sequence comes from Anaerolineales bacterium, assembly GCA_031389865.1. Lineage (GTDB taxonomy): Bacteria > Chloroflexota > Anaerolineae > Anaerolineales > Villigracilaceae > Defluviilinea. The sequence goes on from JANMSY010000711.1 coordinate 651, forward strand.
GAAGCCCGTGAAGATTGCGTTCTTCGTATCGGATCTGTCAAATGTATTCCACCAGGCACAGGCTGCCGAGGCGCAGAAGTATGCCAAGGAAAAGTATGGCGCGGAAGTATTCGTATTCGATGGCAAAGCCGATTCCGCTGTCATGACCCAGAACGTCGACCAGATCATGGCACAGGGCATGGATGGTGCGACTTTACACATTTGGGACTATGATGCAGTCAAGCCGGCTGTTCTGGAAGAACTTGATAAGGGCATCGTCCTGACCTCCTTCTTCAGCCCACTCGGTGACAGCGGCATCCCCGTTGCCCGCAGCGATGAAAAAGGCATTTCGTTTGCGATGGGTGCCGAGATGGCGACCCAGTGGAAAGCCGCCCACCCCGACAAGCCGATTGTCATGGTGGAACTCGGCTGGCCGAACCACACCGAAGTGAAATCCGGACGCACTGACCCGTGGGTCGAAGGCGTTCTGTCTGTTGACCCGACCGCGACCGACCTTGGTTGTTTGGATGTCAGCAAGGGCACCGATCAGGCCAAGCAAGTCATGACCGACCTCCTGACCACGCATCCCGAAGTCAACCTGATCTACTCCGAAGCCTCTGGCCAGACCGTTGGCACAATGGCAGCGTTGACCCAGGCTGGACGAGGCAAGTTCGACAATGGCAAACCGTTGACCGAGATCGTCTCCAGTGTGGATTTCGACGAAGTTGAAATGAAACTTGTCTATGATCCCAACAGCTCACTCAAGCTGTCCATGGGACTTCCCCCAGTGGAAACCGCGCGTGGTCGCATTGACCTCATCATGGACATCAAGTCTGGTGAAGTGAAGCCAACCTCGCAGCCTGCGGAAGAGTTCTTCTACAAAGCCTACAATGTCTCTTTCTGGACAATGCCGCGCGAAGATGCCGTGGTGTGGTTGAACAGTCAGTTCGGAACCAACGTCAAATAGCTTTATATAAAAAAGAAGTATATGAATTGACGGGGGGAGGGCCGATGCTTTCCTCCCGTCAAGCCCAGGAGCCGACGCATGAAACCGACAGAGAATGTGCTGGAGATCAGGGATCTCGTAAAGGATTTCCCAGGCGTACGGGCAGTCAACAATGTCAGTTTCGACATAAAGCGGAACACCATTCACTGCCTCGTGGGGGAGAATGGCGCGGGTAAATCGACCCTCATTAAGATCCTGACGGGCGCCTACGCGCGAACGAGTGGACAGATTCTTTTGAACGGTGAGGAGTACAACTCGCACAGTACCCGTGATGCGAAGCAAAAAGGAATCAGTACCCTTTTCCAGGAACTCAACGTGGTGGATCAGCTTACCGTCGAGGAAAACCTCACGTTGGGAATGGAAGATACAACGCTCGGATTCCTGAGGCATACGGATAAGATCAACCGCATGGTCAGCGTGATGAACGATATCGAGTCGTCCATCAAGCCAAAGCAGCTGGTATCAAGCCTGAGCGTCGCAAAGAAGCAAATTGTGGAGATCGCCAAGGCAGTCGCGGCCGAGTCCAATATCATTATTATGGACGAGCCAACCGCTGCGATCTCTGAATCTGAAATCGCACGATTGTTCACCATCATTAAAAGTCTGCGCGATAACAATGTCACCGTCATCTATATCTCCCACCGCCTCGATGAGATCTTCGAGCTCGGAGACTACGTGACGGTCATGCGCGACGGCAAACATATCGAAACGAAGCCGGTATCCGAGATTAAGGACCGCTCGGAACTGATCAAAATGATGATCGGCAAGACCGTGTTCGAGCAGTACACACCCCGCGAGGAAGAGTGCCTGGACACAATTCTTCAGGTCAAACAGCTTTCCAACCACAGGCTGAGCAATATTTCCTTTGACATTCACGCTGGCGAGATCGCCGGCTTTTACGGATTGGTGGGCGCTGGCAAAACCGAGCTCGCGCGTGCCATCTATGGCGTTGATGACTATGAGGGCGAAATAATCTTCAAGGGCGAGAAGCTCAAGCCGTCTCCTGATAAGGCGATCGCGGCGGGAATCGCCCTGGTGCCCGAGGAGCGAAGGTCGCAGGGATTATTCACCATCCTGACGATACGGGGCAATGTACCTGTCATGAACATGCGCAAGATCTCCCGCAACGGATTCATCAATGACGCCAGGGAACGAAATGTCACGCTCGAGTACGTGGAAAAGTTGAAGATCGCGACCAGCAGCATTGAAAAGGAGGCTGGCAAGCTCTCCGGTGGTAATCAGCAGAAAGTGGTTCTATCCAAGTGCCTGTTCGCGGATGCAGATCTGCTCATGCTGGATGAACCCACGCGCGGGATCGATGTGGGCGCCAAGAGTGAGATCTACAGCCTGATCCGCAAGCTTTCCAGGGAGGGGAAAACCATCATCATATTCTCTTCGGAGTTGCCTGAGGTCATGAATATCTGCGACAGTATCTACCTTCTATATGATGGAAGCCTCAGGGCCACCCTGCGGAACGATTGTGATTGCGATAGCGAGAAGATTCTCCACATCGTCACAGGAGGAGAATAGCCATGCAAGCCAAAGAAATCAAACACCTGCGGAAACCATTGATGGTCGGCAAGCTAAGCGATGAGTCGTTCATCACGCTGTTCATGCTCGGCATCCTTGCGATCGTTTTCGCAATCGCCAGCGCCATTGTGCCGAACTTCTATACAGTACAGAACATGCTGAACCTTGTTACAAATAACTGGTTCGTCATTATTCTGGGCATTGGCGTCACGTTCGTGTTGATTACCGGTAACTACGACATGTCGGTGGGTGGGAATATCGCATTAACCGGTGTGCTATCCGTGTATTTCTGCCAGGGGGCCAACGTATCTCAGAATACCCTTGCCAACGGGCTGGGCTTACCCTACCTCGTGGCCGTTGGGCTGGCATTACTTTGCGCCATGGGTGTCGGTGCTGTCAATGCATTCTTCATCGCCAAACTGAAGGTACCTTCCATTATTGTCACACTGGGCACAATGATGCTGGCACGCGGCGCAGCCCAGGTCATCACACAGGGCGCGCAGCGCAATACCAGCCTGCCCGATGCCTTCGGCGTACTGGGAAGCCTGGGCATCCCGGACACATCCATCCGTATCTCTGTGCTGGTCATGATCACCCTGATCATCGTCGCGTACATTTTTGAAAAGAAGACAGTCTTCGCCAGGCGCATCTACCTCATTGGTGCGAATCGGGAAGCGGCCCGGCTTTCAGGGATCAACGTAGGCAAATATCTCACTGCACTCTACATACTGAGTGGACTGTTGGCTGGGATCACGGGGATCCTCCTGGCATCCGAGTTCAAAGCCGGAGTATCGAGCCGTGCCATGGGGTACGAGTTCGACGCGCTGGTCATCGCCCTGTTGGGAGGCGTCAGCATCACAGGTGGTTTCGGGTCCGTATTGGGAATGTTTGTCGGCGCCATTATCCTATCTGTCGTAACATCCGCCGCCACCGGGATGCTCCTGTCGCCGGATTGGCAGTTTACTCTCAAAGCGAGCGTGACCTTCATCGCCATCCTGGCGCAGCGTTTTGCCCTGGATAAAAGAAAAGCCTGAGGATGCATGGCATCCTTCAGAGGAGCGATTGATATGACTACTGTCAAAACAGAATCCCTTCGAATGCAGTTGGACCGGTCCGCGAATGTCCGATCCATCATCAAACAGTTTTACATCTTTGTCGTGCTGGTGCTGATCGTGCTAACCTTCAGTGTGATGAAGCTGGACCAGGGCGGGATCTTCGACCGCGGTCAGTTTCTCAGCCCGGATAGCATCATCAATCTGTTGAGGAGCGCAGTACCGATCCTGACGTTGAGCGGCGCGTTCACTCTGCTGATGATCTCCGGGCACATCGACCTGTCGGTTGGCAGCGCCATGAGCCTGAGCGCCGTGGTATATGCCTGGATGGTCCTGAATGGCTACAGCTTCCTGCCTGCGTTTGTTGTCACGTTGATCCTGGGTTGCGGGCTGGGCTTTATCAATGGGTACCTGGTGACAAAATTGCGTATCACACCCGTGATCGCGACCCTGGTGACGTTGAGCGCATTCAAAGGTCTTGCGCTGCTGATCGTGCCAGACGGACTCTCGGCGATCAAAGGCAGCGCTGGGATAGTCATGCCTGACTGGATCAATTTTTACGCACGCAGAGAGGTTTTCCTCGGATTGCCCTGGGCATTCTGGGTTGCGGTCTTCGTGATCATCCTGCTCACGATCCTTCAGCGAAGGACCATTCTCGGGAAATATGCAGCAGCCATTGGAGGCAACCGCCTCGCGGCAGAGCTATCCGGCATCAACGCGGTCAAGATGGTCTGGCTCCTGTACATCATCGTCGGATTTTTCGCCGCCCTGGCCGGACTGGCACGCGCCAGCTACATGTCGCTGGGAGACCCGCTTTCAGGTGACGGCATGGAGATGGACGCCATCATCGCCGTGTTGTTGGGTGGTACCGCATTTTCCGGAGGCGAGGGATCGGTTGCCAAGACAGTCGTGGGTGCCCTGATCGTTATTTGCGTGACCATCGGGCTGATGACTGTTATCCCTGCATACTGGCAGACCGTTGCCAAGGGCACCGTACTCATCACCGCCGTTGTTCTCAATCATCTGCTTGTGCAGGATAAGATCAACGCCTAGAACGTCTGGATTTCGAGATATATCATGTTCAAGATGCCTGTTGGTCTCTACGAAAAAGCACTGCCCGCTTCCATGTGTTGGGAGGAGCGTCTCACTGCCGCGGGGCAGGCGGGCTATGACTTCGTCGAGATCTCGATCGACGAGAGCGACGAGCGCCTTGGTCGGCTGGATTGGCCGGCAGCCGAACGAACGGAGCTACGTCGTTCCATCGCCAACAGTGGTGTTCAGATCATGACCATGTGCCTGAGCGGGCATCGCAAGTATCCGCTCGGGAGTCATACCCCCGAACTGCGCCGGCAGGGACAACAGATCCTGCGCAAAGCGATCGAGTTTGCGGGCGACATCGGGCTGCGTGTGGTTCAGGTGATGGCGTATGACGTCTTCTACGAGTCAAGTGACGATGCAACGAGGGCGAATTTTATGGAAGGGCTGGCCCTTGGGACACGCTGGGCATGTCAATCGGGTGTGATGCTCGGGCTTGAGAATCTGGATACTCCGTTTGTGGATAGCATTCGCAAAGCGCTCACTGTCACAAATGAAATCGATTCACCCTGGCTGCGCCTGTATCCAGATATTGGCAATCTGGCCGCTGCGGGATATTTCCCTCCCGATGAGCTGGCCCTTGCCAAAGGTCAGTTACTCGGCATTCACGTCAAGGATGCAATGCCGCGCATCATTCGCGGCGTGCCGTTTGGAGAAGGTATCGTACCGTTCAGTGAGACGTTTCGGGCGCTGGTTCAAGCGGGTTTTTGGGGGCTGATCGGAGTCGAGATGTGGGGACAGATGCATACCGATCAGGATCCCATTTCCTGCATCGCAGCTGCCCGACGATATGTAGACTGCCTGGTAGCCGAAGCGTGGCCGGCAAATGATCCATTTGCTCAACCGGAGCAGGAATGATGATCCAACCAAAGTCAGGAATCAATGGCAATACAGTTTTTGCCAATAGAATCCAGAGTGCAGTATAAGAAAGACTGAAAACTACTTTAGACAAAGGTGAAAAATGGCTTCCTACGAATCGATACGACTTATCAATACCATACTGACCCTGTACTATGTGGAAGAACTGACACAGAACGAAATTGCACAGCGCCTGGGTCTTTCCACCGCGAAGGTGAATCGTTTGCTGTTGCAGGCCCGCGAGCAGGGGTATGTAAACATCAGCATCCGCACTCCCTTTCAACAACTGTTCGAACTTGAAGATCGCCTGAAGGCTGTCTTTGGATTACAGGATGCGATGGTCATCCCGTCTGTGGCGGAGAGCAGCAGTTCGCCGCTCAATGCCCTGGGCGCCATCGCCGCAGACTTTTTACTGGCGCACCTGCGGGATGGCGATGTGTTGGGCGTCGGCGGAGGCACAGCAGTTAGCGCCCTCATGCAGGCGATAGTACCCACGCGCACGTATGAAATTGAAGTGGTGCCGCTCATGGGAGCTGTCCAGGGCGAGATCACCAATGACGTGAACTATCTGGCGACTCACCTGGCTGAGAAGTTGGGCGCCAGGTCGTACCAGCTCCACGCACCCGCGTTTGTGGATACCAGGGAGCATTGTGAAACGCTGCGCTCCATGGGACCGGTCAAGGAAATCCTTGACATTGCGCGCCGCGCCAGCGTTGCGCTTGTAGGGGTCGGCACCGTGGACGCGGAAGTCTCACGCTTTGTCCAGTTCACAGCCCTGTCCGCCGAAGACATGAAGAACATCGCCGATGATTGCGGAGGAGTGGGAGATATCAATGCTTTTGTGTATGACATCGAGGGTCGGCCGTGTGCTCATGAGTATGCTGCCCGCGTCCTCGGTTTGAATCTTGCTGAACTCAAAGCGATCCCTTACCGGATCGGTGTGGCAGCAACGGCAGCCAAGGCGCTGCCTCTTTATGGCGCGCTGCGCGGCGGCTACCTGCATGCGCTCATTACCGACGAGACAGCCGCACGCGGAATTCTTGGACTCTTTGAGCAGGACTTTCGAAAAGTACCCTAACAGATTGGAGAACCATCATGCTTTTGGAACAGCTTCGTGAGATCGTCTGGAAATGTAATTTGGAATTGCCCAGGAACGACCTGGTCAGGATGACAAGTGGCAACGTGAGCGGTCGTGATACGGAAACCGGATGGGTCGTCATCAAGCCAAGCGGTTACAGCTTTGAAGAGATGACACCTGAACATATGGTGGTTGTCGACCTGGATGGCAAAGTGCTTGAAGGAAATCTCAAGCCCTCCACGGACACTGACACGCACCTATACGTTTACAGACATCGACCGGATGTTTTCGGCATCGTGCACACACACTCTCCGTATGCGAGCAGCTTTGCAGCGTTGGGGCAGTCCATTCCGGCCTGCCTGACATCCTCAGCAATGCTCGGAGGTGAAATCCCCCTGGGAGGATATGCGCCGATCGGTGGAGCCGATATAGGCCAGGAAATTATCAACAGGATTGGCCGGGCAAAGGCCATCATCATGCAGAATCACGGCGTCTTTACGATCGGCTGCTCTCCGCAACAGGCAACCAAAATGGCGGTCGAAGTCGAGGAAATTGCCAAGATCACGCACCTGGCTATGCTGCGTGGAAATCCAATTCTACTCACGCCGGAACAGATCGAGTACATGATCGATTTGTATCAGAATGTGTACGGCCAACGAAATACCATGGCCACGGAACAAGGAGGTTGATATGACCGTAGTGATCCCTGAAGTGGATGAAGTTGGAACGTCCAGCAGCGAGAATCTGCTTGTTGAATTGCCGCGTGAAAAGCTGGCCTGGATGCTGCAGCGGATGTGCGAGATCCGCTACTTTGAAGAAAAAGCAGAGGACCTGTATATCCGCGGGCTCGTGCATGGCACAATGCATCTCTCGATCGGACAGGAGGCGGGCTCCGTTGGCAGCATCGCGACGTTGAGGCCTGAAGACCTGATCATCCATCACCATCGCGGGCATGGCCATACGATTGCCAAGGGCGCCAACCTCACAACCATGATGGCCGAGTTCCTGGGCAGGGAGTCCGGTTATTGCCGCGGGCGTGGCGGGTCGATGCACATTGCAGATATCCCGGGAGGCAATCTCGGCGCGACGGGTGTTGTCGGTGGCGGTATTCCCACAGCCGTGGGCATCGCGCTCGCGCTGCAAATGCACCGCTCGGAGCAGATCCTCCTCTCCTATTTTGGAGACGGAGCCACGAATGAAGGCGAGTTCCACGAGTCGTTGAACATGGCCTCCACATGGAAACTGCCGCTGGTATTCATCTGCGATAACAATCAGTATGGCATGTCCATGCATGTATCAAAAGTGATGAACATCGAGAATATTTCCACCCGTGCGGCCAGCTATGGCATCCCCGGCAAGACGGTGGACGGCAATGATGTGCTGGCGGTCTATGAAGCTGTACTGGAAGCAGACGAGCGCGCCCGCTCGGGAGAGGGTCCCTCGCTCATTGACTGCCTGAGTTACCGCTGGCGGGGACACTCCAAGAGCGACCGTAATCTTTACCGCACCGCCCAGGAGATCGATGAGTGGAAACACAAATGCCCGATTCGGCGCTTCAAGAAAGTTTTGGTGGATGCTGCTGTAATGACCACTGACGAAGTGGAAGCTCTCGATCAGGCTGCCAAAACGGCTGTCGACCGGGCGGCTGAGGAAGCATTGACCTTTCCCGAGCCATCGCCGGAAAATATGGAAGACGAGGTATATGCGTCATGACCACCCAGACTACACGCGAGATCACGTATTTGGAAGCAGTACGGGAGGCGCTCGTCCAGGAGATGCGCGCCGATAAAGAGGTCTTTCTCATCGGCGAGGACGTTGGCACATACGGTGGCGCTTTTGGGGTGAGCAAGGGCATGCTGGAAGAGTTTGGGTATGAGCGTGTACGTGATACCCCCATCTCGGAAGCCGCAATAGCAGGCGCTGCCACAGGCGCGGCGTTAATGGGCATGCGGCCGGTGATGGAAGTCATGTTTATGGATTTTCTGACGATTTCCACGAATCAACTCGTGAACCAGGCAGCCAAGATGCGGTTTATGTTCGGAGGCAAGTGCAGCATCCCCATGGTGATCCGCGCTCCATCGGGCTCCGGCACCGGTGCGGCCGCGCAGCATTCGCAGAGCCTGGAAGCCTGGTTTGTGAACGTACCAGGGATCAAGGTGGTGGCGCCCTCCAGCCCGTACGATGCCAAGGGACTGTTGATCGCTGCCATTCGGGATAATAACCCGGTCCTCTTTATGGAGCACAAACTGCTGTACAGGCTCAAGGGGCCGGTACCGGAAGAATCGTATTGCATCCCTCTTCAATCGGCAGAAGTCAAACGTGAAGGACGTGATCTGACCATTGTGGCCTATTCGATCATGGTGCCGCGTGCACTCGAGGCGGCTGAGAAACTGGCAGCCGAAGGTATTGATATTGAAGTAGTAGACCCGCGCAGCTTGAAACCTCTCGATGAGGAAACGATCATTCGCTCGGTGTGCAAGACCGGCCGGGTACTGATCGTACATGAAGCACCGCTGACCGGTGGCTTCGGGGGCGAACTGGCAGCTGTGATCGCTGCCAGCGAAGCATTTGACTATCTTGATGCTCCCATTCGGCGCCTGGGCGGACTGAACGTCCCCATTCCATACAACCGTACCCTTGAACGTGCTGCTGTGCCTCAGGTCGAAGATATTGTCACCGCAGCACGGGCGCTGGCGCAGGAAGGAAAGTAGACATGGCAACCGAAGTCATCATGCCCAAAGTGGATATGGTCATGGAAACGGGTACCTTCGTCGAGTGGCTTAAGAAGGAAGGTGACCATGTCAACAAGGGGGATCCCCTCTTTGTCATCGACACCGATAAAGCGGCCATTGAACTGGAATCGCCCGCAGACGGCATCCTGGCCGGCGTCAAAGCCAGGATCAACGATGTTATCCCGGTGACCGAAATCATTGCCTATATTCTGGCCCCCGGCGAAGCCCTGCCCGTTAAGTCAGCGCCTCAGCAGGTTGTCACGATCTCAGCGCCAGCCAGGTCCAGGGTCAGCGCGGCCGAAACAGTAGCAATTGTTTCCAAAACCATTGAGCCCGGTACTGTGCGGGTTACCCCGATTGCGCGGCGCCTCGCAAAGGAACTGCAGATCGATCTGACGCAGTTAACCGGTCGCGGCCCGCGCGGACGGATCCACAAGGCCGATGTGCTGGCTTTTCAGAAATCGCAGCCGAGTGTTGAAAGCTTGAGCGTTCCCACAGCTGCAGTGACTGCCATCGAGTCGACGACTCCTGTGATCCCGTCGGCCACCCGCGCAGCTCCGCAGATCGCATTGCCCGATGCCCGCCGAAAACAGGTGGTGCCCGTGGCTGGTGCTCGCAAGATCATCGCCGACCGGATGGTCCACAGCGCCTTCACCGCTCCGCACATTAACCTGTCTCTGAAGGTGGATATGACCGAGGCGATCCGTTTGCGCGAACGCGTGCTGGAGCCTCTCAAGATCCAGACCGGTCAGCGTGTGTCCTTCACCGCCATCCTGGCACGCGCGGTCGCCACCGTGCTGCCGCATCATCCGTATCTGAACGCCTCGCTTTCCGATGGCAATATCATTCTCTGGGAGGATATCCATCTGGGCATTGCCACGAGCGTGGAAGAGAACCTGATCGTGCCCGTGATCCGCGAGGCGCAAAATCGAAACCTGGGGCAGCTGGTTATGGCATTGGCCGACCTGACCGACCGGGCCCGCAATCGCCGCCTGACACCGGCTGAAATGATGGGCAGTACCTTCACCATCTCGAACCTCGGGATGTTTGGCATTGAGTCTTTCACTGCCATTATCAATCCTCCCGAATCAGCGATACTGGCAGTGGGCAAAATGGTGGATACGCCGGTTGCCCATGAGGGACAAATCGTGCTGCGCCCGATGATGGAACTGACTGCCTCCGCAGACCATCGCGTCTCAGACGGAGCGACTGTGGCACGTTTCCTGGCTGATCTCAAAGTCACCCTGGAGAACCCGTACCTGCTGATCTGATACGGACTCTAATGACCAAAACATTCATGGCATCTTCCACGGGAAGCAGCGCTGATCCAACTCTTATGTTATCGCTCTCGAAGATCACTCACCTCATCATTGATATGGACGGCGTCCTTTATCTGGGCGACCAACCCATGCGTGGATTGTGCGAGTTCTTTGCCTTTCTGCGCGAGCGCTCCATTCGATTTATGCTGGCGACGAATAACTCAACCCGCACGCCCCAGGAATACGTCGACAAACTGGCGCGCATGGGCGTCACAGTATCTCCGAATGAAATTTTGGTCTCGGGACAGGCCACGGCGCGCTTCCTGGCACGCGAATATCCTCGAGGGACGCGCGTCCATGTCTTTGGTATGCCAGCCCTCAAACAGGCCATGCTGGATGAAGGCTTTGTGCTGGCTGATGAAGATGTTCAGTTGGTGGTTGCCAGTATGGACCGGGAAATCACCTATGAAAAACTTAAACGCGCCACCCTGTTGATCCGGGGTGGCGCTCGTTTTATCGCCACCAACCTCGACCCCACCAACCCCACTGAAGAGGGGCTGCTGCCGGGTACTGGCTCCATGATCGTGGCTCTCGAGGCGGCCTCCGGCACCACGGCAACTGCCATTGGCAAACCACAGCCCACCATGTATCAACTGGCTATGGAACAGATGGGTGCCAGTCCCGAGACGACAGCCGCCATCGGCGACCGAGTCGATACGGATATTCTCGGCGGGAAGAGGGCCGGTCTCACGACCATCTGTGTGTTATCGGGCTCATCTGATCGCGCCGAGGCGGAAGCCATTCAAACAGACATGATCTTTGACGATATCGCACATCTGCTGGAGACCTGGAAGCCACTATAGCGGCCGGGCAAATGTTGCCCGCAGGCTCGTGATAGGGCGTCCACGGAGGTAAACAATGGATTATCTCGCTGGCATTGACCTGGGTTCGACAAGCCTCAAGTGTGTCATCTATGATCTGGCGGGCAACGTGGTCGCCAGTGGCACACGGCCAACCGAACGCTATAACCCTTATCCCGATCACCCGGAATGGACGGTCTGGCAGTCGCAGCAAATTTGGGGCGGAACAGCCGCAGCCATGAAGGAAGCAGTTGCCAAACTGGACGATCCGCGCCATATCAAGGCTGTTGCTGTGACTGGCATGGGCATGGACGGCGGCCCGGTCGATAAACACGGCGAATCGCTCTATCCATTTATCAGCTGGCATGACCCGCGCACCGAACCACAACTGCGCTGGTGGGAGAGCAACATCGGCGCGGAGTGGAATTTTCGCGTGGGCGGCAATACCTTGTGGCGCTTCAGCACTGCCCTGCGTCTCTTGTGGATGGCGGAACATGAACCAGGGATATTGGCCCGCACAGACAAGTGGCTGTTGATTGAAGATTATCTGAATTTCATGCTGTGCGGCCGCCGGGCGACCGACTACACCATGGCCTCCTGCACGCTCCTGTTCGATCAGCTCAAACGTGACTGGTCGGAGGAGATCCTGTCTGCGGCTGGCATCGACCGCCGGCTACTGTGCGAGGCGCTTCCCAGTGGAACTCCCCTGGGTGAGGTGACGACAAAAGCGGCCGAGGCAACCGGGCTGCCCGTGGGGACGCCAGTCGTGCTGGGTGGGCATGACTATTTATGCGGCGCGTTACCGGTGGGGGCATTCAAACCAGGTGTTGTGCTGGACGTGACCGGGACGTGGGAGATCGTGTTGGCCGCCATCCCCGCGCCGGTGCTGACACCCGAAGTGCAGAAGCTGGGGGTCACAGTTGAGACGCACGTCGCGCGCGATATGTATGCAGTCTGGGGTGGGGCGGTCGCCTCCGATATGCTCGAGTGGTATCGCAAGGAATATGGATACGAGTCCCGGCAGCGCGCAAAAAAACAGGGTGGTGTGGATTGGGATTATCTCATGGCAGATGCCTGCGCCTCACCCGCCGGATCCCGGGGAGTGATGTTCCTGCCGCACATGTCTGCTGCGGGTTGCCCCGTTGTCGACTCGCGTTCGTTAGGCGCCTTCGTGGGATTGAGCAATTTTGCCCAGCACAGTGACATGCTTCGGGCGATCATCGAAGGATTGGATTACCAAGTACTTGATATCGTGACCTCCCTCAAGAATGGATTGGGAATTTGTCCGGACCGCCTCGTTGTTGTGGGAGGCGCCACGCGCAATCCGTTCTGGATGCAGAACAAGGCCGATATCACCGGCCTGCCGATCGATGTGCCGGAAGTGGAAGAGTCCACGCCTCTTGGCGCGGCAATCCTGGCGGGCATTGGGGTCGGTTTATATCGGAACGAACAGGATGCTTTTGAGCGCGTCTACAAGCCGGGCAAAACCTACCAGCCGGACCCACAACTGGCATCCAAATACGCCGAGTGGTATCAAATATACAAACAGCTTTATCCGGTTCTCAAACCGGTCAGCCATCAGTTGTACGATCAGTTTAGGGTTTGATAAAGGATTCCTGCCATGAATGAGTTTGAGCATGTTGTATCATCACAAAATAGATTGGGAGAAACTCCGATCTGGAGTCCCGAAGAAAATGCCTTGTATTGGGTGGATTGGGGTGGCAATCCTACATGCCGCTTTGAGCCGGCAACAGAAAAGTTCACAACCTTTCCTGTAAGCATGCCTGTGACCGCGTTGGCGCGTCGAGCTTCGGGTGGGATGATCGCGATTGCCTTTCAAGGAATATATGGGTGGGAGCCGAAGACCAACGAGTACACACGTATCGTCGGGCCACCCGAGCCGGATAACCTGGATATGTGCTACAACGATGCCGCAGTGGACCGGCAGGGCCGCTTGCTGGTGGGGACGGTCAACATGAAGGATCCTTTTATTTCGAACGGCTCGCTGTATCGTTTGGATTCCGATGGTTCATTCCATAAACTTGATACAGGTTACGCCACTGCGAACGGCATCGGCGTCAGCCCGGATGGACAGACGTTATATGTGGCGGACCAAAGACACTGGCAGATCATTGCCTATGACTATGACACGGTCAATGGGACTGTTAGCAATCGCCGTATCTTTGCATGCCTGCCACAGGAAGAGGGAATGCCCGATGGCTTGATCGTGGACGCCGAAGGCTTCATCTGGAACGGGCACTGGGACGGGTGGAAGGTCACGCGTTATGCCCCGGATGGCAGGATCGAGCGTCAGATCCGTTTCCCTGTGCAACACGTCATCTCCTTCGCGTTTGGTGGCAGTGAGCTGGATGAACTTTTTGTCACCACATCCGCATGGGACTTTGGGGATGAGCAGCGCAAACAACAGCCCTGGGCCGGCGACCTGATCCGTGTTAATACAGGTGTCAAAGGCCTGGTGGAACCCGCATTCGCTGGATAGCATAGATCATGAAGGAGAAGGAATGAAATTTCGAACGATGGCAGAAATTTTGAACCCGTGTGTAGGTCAGGGTTGGGCCATAGGCGCGTATGACACATGCAATCTGGAGATCACCCAGGCCATTGTCGATGCGGCCGCGGCCGACCAGGCTCCCGCTATTATTATGATCTATCCGCATCATACGCCACAAGCCGAATGGCCAACCCTGGTGCGCATCATCGAGTCGGAAGTGGAACGCGCGCGAATTCCAGTTGCTCTCGTGCTGGACCATGCCAAAACACTGGACGAGATTGAATGTGCGCTCGAACTTGGATTCTCGGGGGTCATGATCGATGCATCACTGGCACCGCTGGAAGAAAATATCGCGCTCACCCGCCGCGCGGTTGAGATTGCCCATGCAAAAGGTGCCTCCGTGGAGGCCGAACTGGGACACGTAGGGCAGGGGGAGGATGTCAGCAGTGAAGACCAGCATCAAGCTCACCTGACGCGCGTCGATGAAGCGGAGCGCTTCGTGAAGGAGTCCGGCGTAGACGCGCTGGCCATTTCGATCGGTACGCTGCACGGCTTATATCGCGGCACCCCTCATCTCGACTTCGAACGCATCGCGCAGCTGCGTGCCGCCTGCCCCATCCCCCTCGTGCTCCACGGCGGATCAGATACGCCAGACGCGGATATTCGGCGCGCCATCGAAACAGGGATCGACAAGATCAATATCTGGACCGATGTACGCATCCCATTTCTGCAGGCTTTGAAGGATAGGCTGGATGGCCCCATCCGAAAGATCGAAGTCACCGAAGCATTGGGGGCAGCACGCGCAGCGGCAACCGAAGTCATCCGTCAAAAGAATCGGCTGTTGGGTTCAGCAGGCAAGGCCGCACAATACGCATAATATATGTCGTTCACAGAGGTAAACCATGGCTCAATATCTTTTGGGAATTGATAACGGCAGTACGGTCTCGAAGGCGGCTCTCTTTGATTTACATGGCAGGGAAATCGCTGTTGCGAGTTGCAAAGCCGAAACCGAGTACCCACATCCCGGGTGGACGGAACGCGATATGGAAATGCTCTGGCAGAGCACGGCCAGCGCCATCCGCGAGGTGCTCACCAAATCGGGCGTTCAGCCGGAAGAGATCGCCGGCATTGGCAACACCGGTCATGGTAATGGTGTCTACCTGTTGGACAGGCAGGGACAGCCGCTTCGCAACGGGATTCAGTCCATGGATTCGCGCGCCGCAGATATCGTGACAGGCTGGAACCAGTGCGATCTCCACACACACGCATTCCCGTTCACCATCCAATCCTTCTGGCCGGCTCAGCCAAACGCGCTGCTCGCCTGGCTCAAGAAGAATGAGCCGCAGAACTATGAGCGCCTGGGCGCCATCCTAATGGTCAAGGACTATATCAAATATCGTCTGACAGGGGAGATCACGGGCGATTACACAGATATGAGCGCCACCAGTTTGATGGATGTTCGCAAACAATGTTATTCGCGCGAGTTAATGGAACTATATGACCTCTCAGAAGTATATGATGCCCTGCCGCCGCTCAAGCATAGCAGTGAAGTGATCGGCCAGGTGACTTCCGCCGCAGCCCAGGAGACCGGGCTGGCAGTTGGCACGCCTGTGGTGGGAGGCCTGTTTGATGTGGATGCGAGCGCGATTGGCGCGGGCGTAATCAATGTTAACCAGGCCTGTATTGTGATGGGCAGTTGGAGCATTAATGAGGTCATTACCGAGGAACCGATTGTCGACGCTGGCCTGTTCATGACCACCCTCTTTGCCACCCCCGGCTTGTTTCTCACCATCGAAGGCAGCGCCACATCGGCCACGAACCTGGAGTGGTTTGTAAACCAGTGTTGCGGTGACGAGCGCGCGGAAGCCAAACGGCGCGGCATCTCAGTCTACGAAGTATGTAATGAAGAGGTCGCCAGCCTGGCACCCGGCAGTACAAACATTATCTTCCATCCGTTCCTATATGGTTCGAATGTGCAGCCAACAGCGCGGGCAGGTTTCTATGGTGTGGCAGGCTGGCATACGCGTGCCCACCTGCTGCGGGCACTGTATGAGGGGGTTGTGTTCGGTCACTTAAGTCATATTGAGAAACTGCGCAGGGCTGGCGGCCAGATCAACACGGCGCGGCTTGCTGGCGGAGGGTCGCGCAGTGCGGTTTGGTCGCAGATGTTCGCCGATACGATTCAGGTGCCCATGGAAATCTCGGATGGGAATGAGCTGGGCGCGCGCGGCGCGGCACTATCTGCTGGTATTGGCGCAGGCATCTACTCTGACTATGCCGAAGCCGTGCGCGAAGCTGTGTCGGTGGTCCGCGTTCATGAACCGATCGCCGCCAATACGCCGCATTACATGGCGCGTTATGCTGAATATGAGCGGGTGATCAAAGTGATGCAGGAACCGTGGGAAGCGCTGAATAAACTAAATTGATGCAGCATGAAAATGAGGAGATGAAATCATGGTTGAGATGACTTCAGAAGAGCGGGTGTTGCGTGTGCTGCAACATCAGGAAACAGACCGTGTGCCGCATTTCGAGTGGCTGGTAGATCGCCGGGTCCGGCAGGCTCTTTGCCCCGATATCACGGACTACAATGAATTCGCCGTGCAGATGGGGCAGGATGCCGTCATCGTGGATCCGATCTTTAAGAAGGAAAGGGTGAGCGCAAATCGCTGGCTCAGTGAGTGGGGCTATGTTACCCAGGACACAGCGGAGGAGCACGGCATCGAGGTGGAATCGCCCATCAAGAGCATGGCCGATTTTGAGCGGTACACCCCTCCAGACCCACATGCGCCCGGTCGGTTTGCCGCTGTGGAGGATGCCGTACAAAAGTATGCAGGCTGCAAGGCTGTGATCGTCCACTTGAACGATGTCTTCTCTCTCCCACGCTATCTCATGAGCATGCAGGAATTGCTCATGGGGATTGTGACACAGCCTGAACTGGTAAGGGGATTGGTTGAGATGTCTGTAACGGTCAACCTGGAACTGGCGAAGGAAGTTGCTGCACGTGGGGCAAAGATCGTCTACACCGGTGACGACTACGCCTACAACAAGGGCCCGCTGATGTCACCCAAACACTTTCGCGAATTCTTTTACCCGGGTCTCTGCCGCGTCATGCGCGGCTACAAGGAACTCGGCCTGTATGTCATCAAGCATACGGACGGCAATCTCTGGCCGATCCTGGACATGATCATTGATTCGGGTATTGACTGCCTCGATCCCATCGACCCGGTCGCTGGCATGGATCTGGGTGAAGTCAAGGCCAAATATGGGCATCGGGTGGCGCTCAAGGGCAATGTCGACTGCGCCCAGCTCATGACGTTTGGCACACCGGACGAAGTGGTTGAGGCCACCAAAGAGGCATTGCGCACGGGAATGCCCGGGGGCGGTTTTATCCTTTCCTCGAGCAACTCCATTCACTCGGCCGTCAAACCTGAGAACTATCTTGCCATGTTACAGACCGTGCGCGAATTCGGCCGATATTCATAAAGCACTGGTGTTTGAATCTACGAAGTTTTCATTTGAAGGAGGACTGTCATGAAAACGACGACACTTCGGAGCCGGGGGCTTTAAACTTACTCCACGCGACATGGCAAAGCTGGGATACCTCTATCTGCAAAACGGACAGTGGGATGGGCAGCAAATTGTCTCCTCCGATTGGGTGGAGAAAAGCACAAAAACAAATGCGGTGGTCAATGAAAATCTTGGCTACGGATACCACTGAGTCACTGTCCCTGACATGCAGAGGTATGCGGCATCGGGTGGTGGACAGATCACTCTTGTGATCCCCCAATACGATCTGGTCATCGTCACGACAGCTTTTACTGAGGAGAGCATCTTTGAATTGATCAACCAGTATGTTTTACCGGCTGTGCAGAACCCGCAGTAGGTGATTATTTGGAAAAATCAAACCGGGACCGGCTTGGAAAACGCTCCTGGACTTTGGTGCCGATCTGAAAATCGGTCAATTTACCTGTTTCTTCCATGCTGACGATACGACCGTCCAGCCCTTCATTTTCAAGATGTTTTTGAAGTTCGTACTTGGCCCCTGCTGGCCCAAAAATCTGGATCTCTGTGGCGTCACGAATATGCTCCACAATCTTGCCGTAATATTCACCAAGGTGGTCCCAAAAACGCCTGTCACGTATCTCCTCCGGCGCGCCATCCCCAGGGATCACAGTCGAGTATAGGACATAGTGCTCCATATCGGAGGTGATTATTCTTCTTGCCTCAGTATTGTCAGCGATACTTACAATGACAGCCTTGGTACGGTCGAGCCACAAACCAACTTTCTTACTCATAGGGTTTCTCCTCATCTGATCACGAACCTGGCTGCGATACCTGTATCGAGTCACGTGCCGGCCGATTCGCTTTTTTAATATGAATTGTTGTTTATAGTATACTGCTTCGTCATCAAACTGATTGGCATGACCACTAATGCAGGATGATGAGTTCTGTTTCGGTATTTTAGCCGTTCTGGTTGATTACCTTACACTTTCAAAATCGGGACGCTGATTCACGCTGAAAACGCAGATTTCCCTTTTTGAATCAGCGAAAATCAGCGTTTTTCTGCGTCCCAATACCATTCTGTAAGGTAATCAGCCGTTCTGGTTCGATTGTTTCCACATTCCTGAATAAATTCAGATGTCACCTGGTGGGATTTCCCAGGTGACAATTGAAATAGCGGCCCATCGACCTCACCGCAGACAAACCCGTCAGGATTTGTCACCTGGCTCAGAGGGTCATCTTGTCTACATTCCTAAAGCTTCCGTTTATTACTGCAGGCCGCTTAGTATACCATCGGGCTCAGGAATTTTGGATTGCCTTTTTTCCGGCTTGGGCAGCTTCGGATACATGATCCAATTGTTCAACCGCCAGCTCCTGGCCATGCTGTTTTAATTCCATGATCTTCTCGCGTCCGCTGACCGCGATTTTGTTCGCGCTCGAACGTACCTGCGCCACGGTATCTTCCACCATTTCGGTCGTGCGGTCGCGCAGTTCGAGTCCTTTTTTCTGGATCTGGATTCGGGTATCTTTTCCGGATTGTGGCGCCAGCAGCAGCATCGTGACAGCGCCAGCCAGGCCGCCGACCAACATCCCGATTAAAATGCCCATTATATTGTTACTTGTGTGGTACTCAGATTCCTGGTTCTCGTGGATCATTTTGCTTTCTCCTTATTGAATTACAAGCCACCTCAAAAAATACCATGTCGCGCTCCCGCAGGACACATTCCTGAGATGTATTCTGGTAACCGCTATTTGCGGTTTGTGTATTATACGTCTGCAGGGCTGACCGATATTTATTCGCCTCCCAGGCGATCAAGATAAATCCCTGCTTCTTCCTGCTCTTCTTCCGTCAACTTGATGAGACCTGCCAGCCATTGGATGATGCGAGGAAGGCTCACTAAAAAGAATCTCTTCGGCTCCGGTTGCGTGTCGGACCCTTGTTCACGAAAGGAACCGTCCATTCCTTACCTCCCCGGTTTATGGATCAATATCACGCTCGCTTGTCCTCGTCCGCGTGGTGGCCACCACAGGTCCTCGCGGGCGGTAAAATAACACCCAAAGAATTCTTTCCACGGCCCATGCGATCAGGGCGTAGATCAGCATTGCAAATATGGAGGAGAGCTCGAGCACCATGCCACCCGCCGCAGGTGTTGCGGTCATTCCTTCAAAGGGGAACAGGAACAGGTAGGTAAACCCATAGATCAGGGAAACGATCGGGCTGTCCGGGTTGGCGCCGATCAGTTTTAGCCCGATGCGGAGCGCGATCATGGCTTCAAGTATTCCCAGAAGCAGCCAGATCAATTGAGTAATTTTAAAGGTGAAGATGCGCTGTTCGCGTTCCGGTTCCTGCTGCACTGTTTTAACTTCTGTCAGTCTGTCGTTCGACATTTTGAGCCTTCTTTCTGAGCATGGTCCTGATTGAATAATAGGAGGACCAGCCTCGCCGACATTGATACGTTGCCGGTTATTTATTATTTATAATTCCTGTATGCTGGTGCCGATATGTGCTAGCTCCTCCTGCCATGATACTCAGCGACTTCTTTTTTCAATTTTGCCAGCCGGGTGAAATAATCTGGAAAATCCTGCATATGGGCCAGGACAACCCTTCCGCTAAGAAGCACACCATCGTATGTCAACCCTGTTTCGGGGTCCATGCTTCCCGGTGGGTGATTTTTCAATAAATCCTGGCGGAATTGTTCGAGATCGACCTGATCCCAGTCCACGTGCAGGGATTCGCCGATTCGTTTGGCTTCGTCCAGGCTGATCTGTTTTCGCTTTTTCATCAGGCAATCCTCCATATTCATTCGGACAGAGGCGGTTGCTGTTGGCGTTTCGCAAGCAACCTTTGGAAAAGCTGTTCCAATTTGGGCCGGCGCTCGGGGACAGCTTTGGTGCGCCGGATTTCAAGTCTCTCATTCAGCCAGATGGCGTCATCAAGTACGAACGCCCGCGGCAACGGTGCGCAAGCGTTCGGCCACACGCTCGGGCGTCTCACCTTTACTGATAAACGCATCGGCGCCAGCAGAGAGAGCGGCTTGCTGACGGACATCCAGATGGCTGATGAGGACAACGACCAGCGCGGTCGGGCAGGCTTTTCGGAGTTCATCCAGAGCCGCAGTGGGTGAGCTGGGGAGCAATTCCCAATCAATCAATAACATATCGGTACGACTAACCGGCGCTTGCGCCAGCGTGGTCGCCCAATCACCGGCTTCGCCCACTACCTCCATATTCAGATCTAGTATTACCAGGCGCAGGGCGGAACGCTCCTCAGGTTTTGCATCGGCTATATATACACGGGTGTTCATACCATCATCCTACTATATACACCCCCCAATTGCATCCTACCGTTGGGGAGTGTTTGTATCCGCCACTTGGGGGAGGGCCTGGACTTAATTTTGCAACTGCATGAATGTATCCACAATCTGTGGATCAAACTGAGTTCCTGACAGGGAGGAAATATATTCGCGCACTTTTTCTTCTGACCAGGCGGGACGGTACGTGCGGCCTGATCTCAATGCGTCCCAGACGTCTACCACCGCGAAAATGCGGGCTTGCAAGGGGATCTCTTCACCTTTGAGCCCGCGTGGATAGCCCGTCCCATCCCATTTTTCGTGATGGCAATATGGAATATCGAGTGCAGGTGTGAGGAAGGTAATCGGTTGTAGCAGGTCGTAGGCATACTGTGGATGTTTTCGCATAATTGCCCATTCATCTTCGCTCAGTGTCTCCGGCTTATGCAGGATGTTATCTGGGATTCCCATCTTGCCGATATCGTGCAGCAACGCACCCCAACGAATGTACAGCATTTGTGTTTTTGTGAAGCTAAATTCACGAGCCAGGGTCAGGGTTAATTCTGTGACCCGCAAGGTATGCCCCTCCGTTTCCTTATCCCGCAGGTCAAGTGCGCGCGACCAGCCTTCGATCGTGGCATCGTAGGCCTGGGAAAGTTCGCGGTTGGACTGTTCCAGGTTTGTGATCAGGGTGGCGTTCTCAATGGCGATGGCGGCCTGCCCTGCCAGCGTGTTGAGAAAATCCAGCCATTCCGCATATGGATGCAGGACCGCGCGCTGGAATATTTCCAGTACGCCTTTGACCTTGCCCTTGGTGATGAGTGGCACTCCCAGGTAAGAGACGAACCCCTCCTTTGCCACGAGTCCAGAGACGAATGGGTCATCTGGTTGATCCCCTACATGATCGACCTTGAGCGGGCGCCGTTCCTTTGCCACGCGCCCTGCCAGGCTTTTGCCCACCGGCACACGCGCGCTTTCATACGCCTGCGTGCGGAAGCCGCTTCCCAGCAAATACTCCAGCGATTGCGAGTCGCGGTTATAGAGCAGAACGCCTGCCGCATCCACCTGCAACTGCGCCAGGACCTGCGATAGGAGCGTCTCCATCATGATGCTGAGGTTGGAAGTGGAAATAATCGCTTGATCAATTTTACTGAGCGCAGTCAGGCGCTGGATCTGCTGGCGGATCTGGATCTCGGCCTGTTTGCGTTCGGAAACAT
This sequence comes from Anaerolineales bacterium, assembly GCA_031389865.1. Classification (GTDB taxonomy): domain Bacteria; phylum Chloroflexota; class Anaerolineae; order Anaerolineales; family Villigracilaceae; genus Defluviilinea. The sequence continues at coordinate 22,620 of JANMSY010000711.1, forward strand.
CCTGCGCCGTCCCGGTGAAGCGCGCGGGTTTGCCAGCCGAATCAAAGATGACTGCGCCGCCGGTTTGGAGGTAACGCAGCTCCCCATTCTTGTGGAAGAGGCGAAAATCCAGTTCCTTCACCTGCCTGCCGGCTTTGATATCCTCCATCCACTTCGTTACCATGAGCTGATCTAAAGCATAGATCAGGCTCAAAAAACCTGCCTGGTGATGCTGAAATTCCTGCGGAGAAACATCCAGCAGGAGATACATTTCATCTGAATACTGCAGGGCATCCGCGGCGAGGTCGTAACTCCAGCTGCCTATATGACCGATGTGCTGTGCCTCGGATAAGAGACGTTCCTTCTCACGCAATTTCTCTTCCGCCTGCTTGCGCTCGGTGATGTCCGACGAGATGCCTATGATCCCAATCAACTCATTCTCTTTGTTGAAGATCGGTGAGTCATGAACCTCTGCCGGGAAAACCCTACCGTCGCGGTTCTGCACAAGGAATTCGCCGGACCACGATTCGCCCCGGGAAAGATAAGCCATGATCTCCTCGGCTTGTATCTGAGAAACTTGAGGAACCGTGACGTCAAGAATGGTACTCCCCCGGGTTTCCTCAGCGCGCCACCCATATAGATTTTCGGCAGCCCGATTTATGTACGTGACAGTTCCCGCGGCGTCGGTGGCGATGACAGCTTGCCCAACCGCGTTGAGCAAATTTGCCTGAAAGCGCGTTTGCTCTTCCGCCTGCCTGCGCTCGGTGATATCGCGGATGATGGAGAGCATCAGAATACGCTGCCCAGCCCGGGTCAGGAACGTCGCCTTCGATTCAACAATTCGTTCGGTCCCGTCCATCCGGCGAACCGTGGATTCAAAGGTGGCAGGCAGAGCCTCACCAGCAAAGACGATCCTGTACTGTTCAACAGCCTGTTCCCGATTTTCTTCCGGAAAAATGATGGCGAAACTCCTGCCAATCACCTGCTCTCTTGTGTAACCATAGAGATCAAGATATGCGAGGTTGGCGGCAAGCACGATCCCCTCTGGATCAGACAACGCCATGGCATCTGAAGTCACCTCCCAGACCTGACTAAAGCGCTCCTCGCTCTTCCGCAACGCTTCCTCTGCCCGCTTGCGGGCGGTGACGTCACGTGCGATCCCCTGGAAACCAATAACATCCGCGCCGCTGTAACGAGGGGCGGCTAGAACCTCCACATAATGTACCCCTCCAGTTTTACCCAGCACCCTATACTCTGTCGCTTCCCTCAAGCTTTCCCCTTTAAGGACCTTTGTCAACCTTTCCTTGTATTCATACAAATATTGTTCCGGGATAATATCCCAGATGTTCAAGGAAAGGAATTCCTCCTCGCTGAACTCAAGCGCCTTGCACATGGCTTGATTGGCGGTTAGTATATTGCCTGACAATTCGATGACGAAATAGCCGTCCGGGCTCTGATTGATCAGCTCATGATATTTATTCTCATTTACGTGGAGCGCAGCGATGATCCGCCGGTGCTCGGTGATGTCACGAATATCGCATTGGATCACTTTTTCGTCGCCCACCAGATACACATTGCTGACGAATTCGACTTCGATCATCCGCCCATCCTTCGTCTTAAGCGGGAGGTCTTCGTAGCGAATGTATTCTCTATCCTGTAATACTTCGAAGGCATCCTTGCTGGCTTCAATATCCTTGAACGCGCCCACTTCCCAAAGCTTTTTTTTCACAAACTCTTCGTGTGAATACCCCAGCATTTTTATCAAATATGGGTTAACATCCTCGATCATCCCCGTCCTGGCATTCAGAATTAAGATTCCATCCTGGGCTGTTTCGAACAATCGACGATAGCGAAGTTCTGATTCTATTAGTTTTGTCACGTTTTGGGTCTCGCTGTACGAGCTGGGTGCACTAAAAGGTTGTAGATGAGTTTGCTTCCTTCGCCGTCCTCGGCGAAGAATTTACTCGCAGAACGCCGCCGCGGGCAGCGGCTTGAGCCTATTTGAATCAAGATTCCATCCTGGGCTGCTTCGAACAAGCGACGGTAACGAAGTTCTGAATCAATCATTTTTTTCCACGATTCGGGTCTCGCTGTACGAGCTAGGGCGTAGCTGGGCAGATTCCGAATGGGGTCACCGGGCCCTGGGATACAGGAAAATCAGGGTCACAAGCACGATCAGGGCAATGAGCCACGTAACGAATCTGTAAGTGAAAGACACCCTATACTCTATTTTCCTCACCTGACCATAAGGTAACTAATCGGATGGGCGTTTGGAAAAAGTGCACTGCTGCTTAATTTTATAATAAACCCTCCCGGACCGCATCCATCGGTCAGGGAGTATTTGTCTCCGCCACTTGGGGGAGATTAAAAAGGGAGCTCTGACTTGTAAATAACCGTGCGATCCCCTGCGGCCTGTTTTGCCGCATAGAGGGCTTCGTCAGCCGCCCGCAGCAACTCGCTGGCGGTTGTGCCGTGTTCCGGACACTGCGCGACCCCGGCCGATACCGTGAGCGGACCCAGCACTTGCTCACCATACTGGATCTGACGTTCCTTGAAGAAGATGCGGATCTGTTCCACCCGCTGCTGCGTATCGGCGATCGATGAATCGGGCAGAACAAGCACAAACTCGTCGCCGCCGTAGCGGCACGAGATATCGCTTTTGCGCAGATGTTCCTGCAGGGTGTGCCCGAGCTCCCGCAATGCCGAATCGCCAGCGCCATGCCCAAAAGAATCATTGATCTGCTTGAGGTCATCCAAATCGAGCATCACCACACATAGTGGAGCGTTCCTGCGCTGACCCTGATAGAGATCGCGCGGAAGGGTCTCATCCAGGTAGCGGCGGTTGAATAGACCTGTCAGTGGATCATGGATGGCTTGTGAGCGCAATTCCTCACGCAGAATCACGTTGGAGAGGGAAAGCTTGATCATTTCGCCGACTGTTACAGCCAGTTGTTTCAGGCCGGGTGGGTGATCACCTACTTGAACGCTGTCATCGCTCAGGGTTAATACTCCCAGCGTTTCGCCCTGCACCGTTAAGGGCAGGCAAAGGTAGCCGCCTTGAGGTCGATGCGTAAAATGCGTGCAAAGCAAACCCGTTTCCAGATCAGTGACTTCATGGATTTGACCGAGGCGCAGCGCCCAACAATCGTCCAACGTAAAGATGGGCTCCACGATCACGTGAGCGCCCCAGCGCGCCACTACTGTTAGGTTCTCATTTCTGGCAGGCAGGATCGCGAGACTGCCAGTATGTACGGGAAACAGGTCCGTCGCACACAGGGTAATGACCCGGTAGGCTTCGTCTCGTGTGATACAGGACTGTAACAGTTCATTCATACGATTCATCAGCTGCATTTGCCTGTCACGCCATTGGAGTTCATTTACCAGAGCGACTAGTTTATCGTTCGTCGCCAGCAGCTGCGCCTCCGCATTCTTCCGTTCCGTGATATCGCGGATGTTGCACTGGATCACCCTCCAGCCATTCACCAGATAAACGTTGCTGACGAACTCCACGTGTTTACGCCCACCCCTTTTGGTTTCCAGAGGGATATCGTCATAGCGGATGTAATCATTCTTTTGCAGCTCCCGCATAGCCTGCTGGCTGGCAGGGATATCCCTGACCGCGCTGATCTCCCACAGCGCCTTGCCGATCAATTCGCTTTCAGAGTAACCCAGCATATCCTGAAGGAATGGGTTGGCGTCGACGATCCGTCCTGTATCCCCATCCAGGATCAGGATCCCGTCCTTGGCGGTCTCGAAGAGCCGTCGGTAGCGAGCCTCCGATGCTGCCAGGGTGAGTTCTTCGGGTTCGCTCTGAAGTACTGTCTGGTCTGACAGTACTGTGGGATTTTCCAGGATATTTTTATGGGCGGGGGAGGGCATACGGGGCCTTTCTATACCCTTCACGGTCACAAATTGCGCATCTCACAGAGTAAAAAAGCGCAATTTGTGACCTGGGGCATTATATCTTACAGGTTCAGCCTCTTTACAAATGCTGCTGGCGCCCGATTGGGTCGCAGCCGGGCAAACCCTGTTCATATACTCATTTTACGGCAAAGCTTTCCCCGGCCACATCCATCGGTCGGGGAATATTTATCTCCGCCACTTGGGGGAGACGTCGAACTGCACGAATTTCAGGTTTTCAGCCTGCATCACTCTCCCTGCCGCGTCCCTCACGCTTGGCGTGATAAAGCGCATCATCTACAGCTCTCAAGATTGTCGCACTCGTAGGGCCATCTTCAGGGAAGGCTGCCACACCAGATGAGAATCTAAATGCCTCAAGCTCAAGGTTTTGCCCTCCGAATCGGAGGTGGAGGTCGCAAACTTTCTCGCCTAAGAGTTTGGCTCTCTCTCGGGCCACTTCTTGCGAGGAATCGGGCATGACAATCACGAATTCATCGCCACCATAGCGGGAAGCTATGTCATCTGCGCGGACGTGCCCAGACAGCAAATTGCCCACCTCACGCAGGATCGCATCGCCCGCAGCATGGCCATAGGTGTCGTTGAAGCGCTTGAAATCATCCACATCCAGCATAATGATGCTTAATGGAAGTTGTTTACGCGAGGCTCGAAGCAATTCGCGGTCCAGAGTCTCTTCCATATAACGGCGATTGAATAAACCGGTCAGATGATCACGCACAGACTGCTCGCGCAGAAGTGCTTCGCTCCTGATCAAGGCATCCTGAGCCTGTTTACGCTTTGTGATGTCGCGTATATTGCATTGGATCACTTTTTCGTCGTCCACCAGATATACATTACTTATGAATTCCACCGGGATAAGGTTTCCGTCTTTCGCATGGAGCGGCAGGTCTTCATAGCGAATGTCTTCATTCTCCTGCAACGTTTCGAAGGCTGAAAGGGAAAGGTTGACTCCACCATCCTTAAAGGCATCGATTTCCCATAGTTTGTTTTCTACAAACTCGTCGCGGCGGTATCCCGACATATTGATCAGAAAAGGGTTGATATCTTTAATCGTTCCTGTCGCGGCATCCACGATTAATATTCCCTCCTGGGTTGCTTCAAACAGGCGGCGGTAACGAAGCTCTGACGCCTTGAGGGTGATCATCTGCTCGCCACCCGAACCCGAGAGAATAAGCGCGTCCCAGTCGCCGCTGCGAATGGCACGCAAAATCTCTTCGTCTTCTTCCAGCCACGTGCGCAGACTTTCGTTTTCGACAAACAGTTGTTTTTTTGTTCTTTTTGTAGCTTTTTTGGGCATCCTGACCGGGCCGATCTCCCAGAGCGCCTTGCCGATCAACTCACTTCTAGCATAACCCAGTATGTCCTGAAGGAAAGGGTTCGCATCTGTGATCCGTCCTGTATCCCCATCCAGGATCAGGATCCCGTCCCTGGCGGTCTCGAACAACCGGCGGTAGCGAGACTCTGATTCCTGCGGAGCGATTGGTTCTGTTTCACCTGCCACTTCCATCGGTTGGGCCGCTACAGTGGTTTTTTCCACGATACGCTTTCCCTTTATTTTTTTGGGGGGGATTGACATCATTGGCCTTTCTGTCTCAAGGGGTAGCCCGGATACGACACGCGGCGTACCGAGGGTCGAGCGTCAGTCATGCCAACCCTTCTTGTAGTTGTGTACTCATTTTAAAGCAAAGCTTTCCCCGGCCATATCCATCGGTCGGGGAATATTTATCTCCGCCACTTGGGGGAGAGGCTCAGCGAATATCCTGATGGGGAAAGGCCGCTGGGGATCAGAACGACAGGGCTTTGAGACTTTCGCAACAGGTTGATGTGGATGCCATGGTCCAGCAGTTGAAATAGCGGTGATCAGCAGTGTAATGACTATTGAGTCTGCTCCCTGCGCCGTCCTCGGCGCAGGATTTACTCAAAAAGCGCCGCCGAAGACGGCGGCTTGAGCTTATTGACCAACAAACTTTGAGTGCTCCCATTAAGTTGTTTTGCCTCAAAGCGGAGGCGTTTTTTATGATACCCAGCCATATCCCGGGGGCGCAGAAGCATGTTATTTCAGGAATGGCAGGGCTTTGAGACTTGCGCAATAGGCTGATGTGGATTCCATGGTCCAGCAGTTGAAATACAGGTAGATGCCGAGGGCAATCAGGATAACGATCAGGAACCCGGCTATATTGCGAAATAACTTGGAGAACGCCAGCAGGATAACGGAGCCGCCCAGCGATACCAGCAGGGCCGGGATGCTAAAGTCGCCCTCGTTGATCGTACCCACGCCGAAAAGCGGACTCAGGAAATAGCCTCCCACGAACGCGCCCACGATGCCAACGAGTATGTCGGCGATCAGGCCCTGACGATTATTCGTGCGCATGATGATGCTGGCTGCCCAGCCGATGAGAGCCCCTGCGATGATCCATATAAGGAAGTTGATCATTTTATTCTCCAGTATAAGTGTTTCATGAATTCATCGTACAACAAACACTCCCCGGTGACATCCCACTACCGGGGAGTGTTCGTCTCAGCCACTTGGGGGAGATCTCCAGCTTCACTGGTCTACTTTACTGTCAGCCAGGAGGCAATACTTTTGATTTTAGGCTCAAACCAAGTCCCTAACTCGGACAAGCCGAAACCAAAAAGGATTCAACCACGAAGGTCACGAAGGAAC
>JANMSY010000714.1:0-3577 GCA_031389865.1 Anaerolineales bacterium
CCCCGTCCACACCATGGATACTGCGGCCACGGCTGCCTTTGCTCTGGGCCTCGACTACCCAGCCGACTGGGATGGTGTGCCTGTCTATGAAGCATTGGGGCTGCCCGTGGAAAAGCAATCTCAACAGTGTGAGTAATACAGAAGATGGGGCATGTCGTGGCGAGCGCAGCGAAGCAATCTCCCAGACATGGAAGTGGCTTATAAAAAATAATTCATTCAAATTGGATTGCTTCGTCGGAATTTCGACGCTTTAGCATCTCAGCCCGCCTCGCAATGACATGTATTTTATCGGGATTCAGGAACTTACGGTAGAATCTATCCGTCATGTCATCAGACTATGCTACACATCGAAACAGGTGGATTGCGGGGCTGGCCATACTGGTGGTACTCGTCATTCTGGTCATTTATTGGCTGAGCACCCTTCTCCAACAAGGAAGCGGACAAGCACAGGTGGGTCACCACTCCATCATTCCAGCACTGGCGTATTGTGGTTCGGAGCAGGGCACGCTTTGCATCGTCTCATTCAGCCAGGAAGTGGACGGGGCAATGCAGGTGAATTTCCAGACGCCGCGTGCTTTTTTCCCCCAATTCATTCTGACGATCAATAACAACGGGGTCGAGAGTACCTACGAATGCGAAAGTGTGGAAGATGCGCCAACCAGCATGGTTTGCACAGGTGCATCCCAGGTTCCCGGGCAGATCCTGCAGTTCAAGGTGATTTCCAAACACCGTGGCACACTGCTGGCAGAAGGGAAATTTGCCATTATCGGTATTGCACTGAGGACCCCTGAGATCATATCCAGCGGGACACTATCCACTGGCACGTTTGAAGGAACACCGGGAACTCCCGGGGGAACTGCAACCGCTATATCAACATTCAGGACGCCGACACCCACTCCAGGTACGCCCACGCCGACGGTCCTCAGCCCATCCTATCCCAATCCATCCTACCCGTGAACGATCTCATGAAAATAATATTGGATAGCCTGAGCGTCATGGCGGGTCACTGGATGCTCCTGCTGGGAATATTGCTCCTTGTGATCTGCAGTCAATCCCTGCTCAGTTGCATTCTCAAAGGAATATTTGGAAGCAGGCTCCATGCAGACGAATATTTTGCATTCAGCATGGCGGGATGGATGCTGCCAGCATCCCTGTTTTCACTCCTATGGTATGCGCAGGGAGCAAACCTACCTCCACAGTTTTGGATATTTATCCTACTCCTTCTCACCATCGTCTCCAAACTCGCAGAAACCAGATACGTAGGAACACCGCTCTCCAAAGGGACTTTCCTCCCCCTGGTTTTGCTGACGATACTCTTTGTCATACTTCGAATGGCTTTCGTTTCGAAGGCAATCCTGCCCATGTATTTTGACTCAGCTCAACACTACTTATTGACAGGAAATGTACTGGCAACATCTGAGGCGATATTCAATGGGTCACTGACCCATTACTATCATCTTGGGTTCCACTTCCTGACTGCGTTCCTCACGTACATCACGCGGGCCGAGATCACAGATGCCATGCTGGTACTGGGACAGGTCATCCTGGCGATCATGCCTCTCCCGGTTTTCTTTATGATCAGCCATGCGACCCAATCCAGGAGTGCAGCGACATTTGCGCTGATCCTGGCAGCGTTCGGCTGGTACATGCCTGCCCACGCCGTGGACTGGGGGAAGTATCCTGCGTTAGCCAGCATTGCCCTGATCCCATTTGTGTTGAGCCTCGCCTATCTTTCCATTCAAAATCAAAGCCTTCTTTCCCGAGGAAAATACTGGAGCTTTAATGCAATTCTCGTGTCAGGGATGCTTGTATCTGTCTTTCTTCATAGCCGGGCGCTGGTCGTTTTTGGCATTCTCGCGTTGACATGGATCATCACATCGGCGTGGCAAAAGCTGCCCAGGCTGGCGCGATTTTTGGTTTTGGGCGTTGTCATCGCAGCTTTAATATCCGCCATTTCGTTCATACAGACGGAAGGAATTTTAGGGCCCCTGTTCGACCCATATGGCAATAAAGGACTTGCCATCACAACTGCAGTATTATTTCTGTCCATTTTTGCATATGAAGCATATCCCCGTTTGGTTTTTTCCTGCATTGTTTCGACATTACTTTTTCTCGCCAGTCTCTTCATTCCAGTTACAAACCTGCTGGCGGGCTATGTCAATATGACCCTGCTTGACCGGCCGTTCGTTGAAATCATCCTTTATTTTCCTCTGACATTACTCGGGGGATTCGGACTGGCAGCCCTTGAACAGATGCTGCATGGCATGAAATCTCATCTCCTGCCGGGCCGATACATTGCGGTTCCCTTCATCGCGCTGGCTGTGATCAGCGCTCTGTTCGGCTATGACCTCCATCCGTCAGACTGTTGCGACATCGCCGGCACAGATGACCTGGCCGCCATTGAATGGATCGACAAGAACCTGCCCATGGAAGCGCGCATCCTCATAGCATCCACTGAGTTAAAAGTCCTGCCCACGGATGAATATCAAGGCAGCGCAGGCGGCGACGCGGGCGCATGGATCAACCCGTTGACCCAGCGAACATCGCTCAGCATGCCTTTTAACACAGATTTCAGCCAGCAGCACACCCTCGATACTCTTTGTGAAATGCAGGTTGACTACGTGTATGTGGGGGGAACCGGGTGGGCTTTTAACGATTCAGGGATGCCGGTTCAGCCGTATGCATACAGGATCCTGCTGGCCCTGCCGCATGCCAAACTTTATGAAGTGACCGGATGTGATTGATATCCCTGCCCGGATATCTCGTACCACAAGCCCGACAGCAGTGCCTTCCGCTCCGATGGACAGTCACCAATTCCCGTAATACTTTCATAATGCGTTCTGCATAATTTCGTAATTTCCTTTTTGTACACTGTGACTATCGCATTCGGCGATAACGACGGCAAGACCCAAAAAGTGTATTGCCGCCGCAAGAGACTTATGCACAAAGGAGAGATTCAAATGAAACGCAAGCTCAGTGTATTATTCGTTGTAGTGGTGATCGCACTCGTGACAGCCATCCCCGTTGCAGCCAACCGCGGCGACGGTGCGCTCGGTACCATCTACGTCACCAGCCAGGGACTGTATTACGATACCTTCGTCAGCGCGGAGACCCTGCCCATGAAGGGACGCTTCCAAAAGCTCGTGAATGGGACAACTGAATTCGGCCCCGGCACCCCGGGCTATCTGGGTGGACGCTGGTGGGTGGATGTGAATGGCGACAATATCATGAATGAAGGCGACCGTTTCCTGCTGTGCATGTTACTCGGGCCGGGACGCACTTCTCCATAACGCATCTCGAAGCATACGTATAAAATTTCCACCCATAAAACGTGACTGTCAAAAGTCACGTTTTATTTTTCACAGGATTTCCAATTGAAGTAGAATCTCTGCACGATTGGAAACACAACAAATGACAAGACGAATAGGAATACTTACCAGTGGAGGCGACGCACAGGGCATGAATGCCGCGGTGCGGTCGGTCGTCCGCACGGCATTGGACAGGGGCGCGGAGGTGTACGCGATCTATGAGGGCTATCAGGGCCTGGTCGATGGTAGCGAATACATCCGCCGCATGG
>JANMSY010000606.1:0-7284 GCA_031389865.1 Anaerolineales bacterium
GCGGTGGGCGCTGTCGCGCTGCAATAATGTGTCGGCGTCGAGTGTGATCACATACCGAATGGATTCGAGTATGTCTAGATCACCGAATTGGATTGTGTATGAGGTGTCAGTCTTTCCCCGTAGAAGCCCATTGAACTCCTCCAGTTTGCCGCGTTTCCTTTCCCATCCCATCCAGCATTCCTCGCCTGGATTCCATATTCGTTCGCGATGGAATAAATAAAAAGGACGATAACTGTCACTTCCGTATTTTTCGTTCAAGCGTTGGATTTCTGCCTTGCCCTGCATGATGAGATCATCGTCGTGCGGCATCTCTTTTTCAGGTGCATCTGCAAAATCGGTCAACACCGCGAAGAAAATATTTGGGTCGCTATTGGCAACGAAATGATTTTCAATTTGGCGGGTCAAAAACTTAACATCCCGTTCTGTACCGAATAAAGCCGGGATGACAACCATGGTCCTGTATTCAGACGGCACCCCCGCCTTAAGGTGAAGTTTCGGGAGCGTATGGGGTGGAACAAGAGAGGTCACCAGCCAGTTGACAACGTCCACTGCCAGTGCAGACGCCGGAAAGATTGCAAGCAGCGTGATTACAATCATCTGCGCAAGATTCCCTCCGGCACGGATGGCAAACCACAATGCCGATGAAAAGAGGAGAATGGTCAGAAAAGCAATGCTGCCAAGATAGGCAGATGTGGCGTTGTTGCGGATGAAACGTAAAAAGCGCCCGCGTGTGGATGGGCGGAAGTCAATCAACTCTTCGAGTTTTGGCCGTCCCCCTGCGATCAGATAATAGCCAACATGCTTTTGGCGCTCCGTTGCACCGGTCCTGGCAAGTTGAATTGCCTGCAAAGCGATTTCGGTCTCGGTCATGGAGGAGCCGCGTGCCAGCTCTTCCACGATACTGCGATATTGGTTGCGCGTCTCAAAATCGGACTGGGTATACAGGCTGGCAGGGTCGCTTTGCAGGATGCTCTCCAGCACACTGGTTGCCTCGAAGAATTCCTTCCAATCGAGGGTGGCAAGGAGACGCAGGTTGAGGATGGAACTAATGACCTTCGTCTCGGAATCGGGCTCGGCGGAGTCTAACGCGGATTTGATCTTCGTCCACAGCTTGGGATCCGGAGCGGCATCCCAGATCAACTGGGTGATGTCTGCCAATCCATTTGCAAGCGTTTCCATGGCTGCAAGGCGGAACATCAGCGGCAATGCCCATATTTCACCCACCTGCAGCACCGTTGTTTTTTGAAATGTCTGGATGAAAGATTTGACGTTTTCAATATCGAGCCGTGGCGTATCGCGGCTCATGGCCAGCGCAAGAATATACGCGCGCGTCCAGGCGTCCTCCGTTTTTGGCAAACGGGAATAATAATCGGCCGGCAGGTCGTCCTGTACCACCCGGATGGTCTGTTCCAGAACATAGAAGTTATCGAGAAGCCACTCCGCCGCGTTGGAGGAAACTGCCGCATGTGTCTTGGCCGCTTCATCAAAGTGGCTGTAGGCTGTTTGAAAAAACTGTTCCAATTTTTTCAAACGTTCCGGGATCGGAAATGAACTTTTATACCGTTTGACGTCTCTTAATTCTTCTGCCAGCTGGAGTGCAAGTGTATCGCTTTGCCATGCAGGATTTTTTTCGATTGTGGCTGCGGCTTGAACCATCAACTAATGTCCTTTACCTTCCCTGACCGCCTGTTCGGCATATGTCGGTAGGATTTCGTTTTCGGATAGATCCTGCATGATCAGCAACGGAGTACTCCCATGGGCGATCATGCTGGTGGTAATACTGCCATAGGGCCAGCGCCTTTCACCTGAATCACCGTGCGCGACCATCAGAACGAGGTCAGCTTTTGCATCCTCGACCATGTCGTGCAAAGCGCCGATAACATGATCTGCCACGATGAGATTTGTTTCAAGCTCCAACCCTTTCAATGACAATTGTGTGGAAATCTGTTCATGATAATGTGAAGCCATCTTTTTGTTCTTCTCAGTCAACTGGTCGATCATCTTTCTGTCCTTCTCTGAAAGGGGCATGCGTTGGATGATCTGTGGTTTTTGGATAACAGTGCCAAGCATTATTTGAGACTGATAAAACTGTGCCAGGCTGATTGCAAACGGCAGAATGAATTCCGCCCTTGCAGAACAATCTGAAACGATGAATAATCGTTTGTAATGGACTTCCATAGATGGGTCGGCGACATATGCGCGTACCAGTAAAACGGACCGGTAGGAACGCAGCAGAACTTTTTGAACGACACTGCTGACATTCCAGCCACTCAAGCCGGTACGCCCATGTGTGCTGAGGACGATCAAATCCACTCCCTGCGTGCGTGAAAATTCAATGATGCTCTCCGCTGATTTGCCTTCGAGGATCACAAGAGTAACAGCAAGACCTGACTTCTGCAACCGTTCGACGGTTTGCTCCAGATAGACCTGCAATTCCTGCTTTTGCATGTGCCAGCCCACAGGGTCTATGGGTGGACTGCCATTCCGGTTATTGGGATGTTCCAAAACATGAAGCAATGTGACACGTGCGTTCGTCACGGGAGCAATTGCCATTACATGCGGTAATACGCACTCTGCCAGCGCAGACCCATCCAATGGCACAAGAATGTGATTAATCACGGCGCCTCCAATACTGTTATGAAAGTTCGATGGCTGCGATGAAGCTGTATTGACCAATATTCATTTCCCCGTTGCTGTGATTATAAAGCAGAATGCCGCGGATTTAAAAATACAAACCGCCGCATGGCGGTTTGTATTTTTTCATAGGATCAAAAGAACCTTTAGATTAATCGCATATCCCAGAACTTCACAACGACCGGTTCCAATACTTCCTTGATCTTGTTTCTGTTCAAGCCTTCCACTTTGAAGGTGACGACTTTTGTATTTGCATCCGGCCCTGAGAACATACCGAATGAAATAAAGTTGCCGCCATTATGGGCGATTGCACGGGTCAGTTGTGCCAGCTGACCCGGCTCATCTGCAATGGTAGCTGTGACGCGCAGGGCCTTCTGGCGTGCACCCATTAACTCAAGCAGGATCTTGAACAGGTCGGTTTCAGTAATGATACCGACCAGCTTGCCTGAGTCCATTACAGGTACTCCACCGATCTTTTGATCTGCCATCATGCGCGCTGCTTCCTCGATGGGTGTGTCCTTGTCCACCGTGAGCACTTTCTTCGACATTACATTTTTCACCGTCACTTTGCTGATCAGGTAGTTTAATTCCCAAATGCTCAGGGAAGTGGCCTGGGAGGGGGAAGCGTTCAGCAGATCCCTTTCCGAGACAATCCCCAGCATTTTGCCATCCTTCATGACAGGTGCGCGGCGGATATGCTCCTTCCTGAACATTGCCAGGGCTTCGTTGATGGGCGTATCCGGTGTGACTGAAATCACGGGACGGGACATTCTTTCACCGACAAACATTTTGACCTCCATATCGTTCAAGCGCCACAAGACGCTACTTGTGAAATTAGTTACAAACTAATTATACGCAGAGTTGTCCGTATTGCTGTCACCAGAATGCAGTGAATAAGGTCATATTCCAAAGGATTCAGCGATTACTGGCAAACTCTTTGATAATTCGTGCCATGTGACGTGCGTGTTTCAAATATAAATCCACGCGGATGTTTTCATTTGGAGCATGGGCCTTCGTATCCGGGTAGCCCAGCCCGGCAGTCGCAACAGGTAAATGCAGATCATGAACAAACGGGTGGCTGGGGCCGGAACCGCCGACCAGCGGCACCAGTTGCATGGGCATTTCATAGACATCCTCTGCCACTTTTGCCACCAGTTGCACAAACGGATCGTCCGGGTCGGTGCGTGCAGGCGGGTCACCGCCCAGATCAGTGATCTCTATGTCCGCGAATCCATGTTCATCCAGATGTATTCGTAATTTTCGTCGTATATCATCCGGGTGCTGATCCGGCACAAGGCGAAAATCCACTTTGGCTGAGGCACGAGCCGGGAGCACCGTCTTCGAACCGGGACCCTGATAGCCGGATGTAAGTCCACAAATCGTGCAGGTGGGAGTGAAGACTTCCTCCAGGCGTAGATCGACGCCGCCCGAAAGACCTTTGATGAATTGCCTGACCCCATAGCGGGACTTGTATTCTTCCGCCACTTCGGGCAGGGCTTCCATCAACTCACGATCACGCGTCGTCGGTGGTTTGATTCCGTCATAGAATCCTTTGATCAGGATCCGTTCGTCTTCCCCTTTCAACGTGGAGAGTGCCCAGACCAGCCTCCATGCTGCATTCGGGAAGATGGAGCCGCCCAATCCCGAATGGACGTCTGTGGAAGCGGTCTCGACGCTGAGTTCCACATAGCAAATGCCGCGTAAGCCGAGGTACTGCATGGGCACTTCGCGATGATCCACGCCGCCGAATTCCCAAACGCAGGCGTCGGCTTTCAGTAATTCGTTGTTTTGCTTGATGAACTCGAAAAGGTTGACGCTGGCGGTTTCCTCTTCCCCCTCGATAATGAACTTGATATTGCACGGAAGCTCGCCTTCTGCATCGAGAAGCGAATCAATGGCAAAAAGACGCGAGGTGATGTGTCCTTTATCGTCACTTACACCGCGGCCAAAAAGCTTCCCATCGCGCAGGCTCGGCTCAAACGGCGGTGTATCCCATAATTCGAGGGGTTCCGGGGGTTGCACATCATAATGATTGTAGATCAGCAGGGTTTTATCAGATCTGCCTTTGCGTTCCCCAAAAACCACCGGCGCGCCTTTTGTATCCATGATACGCACATCGAAGTCACGTGCCCGGAGCAGCTCTGCGACGAGTAGTGCGCATTCCCTCATGCCCAAATTCTGCGCGCCGACGCTTGGCTGGGCGACAAGTCTGGAAAGTTCCGCGATGCTTCTGTCAAGATTTGTTTCGAGATACGAGTCGATCCTGCTGTAATCTGCCATCGGGAGGCTCCTTAGTTGAGGAAGTTTGTGAACCACTGAATGGAATATTTCCCCGCCAGAGCAAACAAGGTCATCTTAATGATCTGACCGATCCATACAAAGAAGAGGAAAGTGTGAACTGGCATTTTGGCTATTCCTGCTGCAATTCCTGCGACATCAAAAAACGGATTCGGGATCGCGGATAAGACCAGGACTGCCCAGCCCCCATACTTATCCACCCAGGGCTTGATGCGGTCATATACTTCCATGCGTTCGATCACAGCCTGACCGCTGAAGCCTGCGAGATAACCGGAGAGTTCGCCGATCGCGCCTCCGGTCCCTGCCGCGAGCCCGACTCCCAATGGGTTGAAAATGGCTCCCATTGCATAAATGACTGCCACACCTGGGGCTGGAAGCAAAACAGTGGCATTTGCGAGAAGTGAAATTAAAAAGATACCCGGGTACCCAAACTTCGCAAACTCTTCGACTTGGTCACGAATGCTAAAGATGTAGATTGTAATTCCGATGACTGCCAATAGGGCCAGCACACGCAGGGCGTTGGTGAGAAAGCTGGCTCTATTGCGCTTACTGACTAAAGGGGGTGCAGATGCTGGCGGATGTTCAACCCGATTTGATTTTGTGTCCCCCCGCTGTTTTGTGACGCGGGAAGAGCGCACAGATGACTCGCGTGTCCTTTTCTGTACGCTCTTCGTTTTCCCTGCCGTATCCTTCTTATTCGCTTTCTTCGATGGTGACACGGTTGATCTTCACTGCCGGAGCATTTGCATTACTTGGGTCACGCGCTGGGATCGACATGAGTACATCCAGCCCATCCACCACCTGCCCAAAGACAGTGTGCTTGTTATCCAGGTGGGGCGTGGGGGTGTGTGTGATGAAGAATTGTGATCCGTTTGTCCCTGGACCGGCGTTTGCCATGGAAAGGATTCCCTGTTTGTTATGTTTCAGGCTGGGATGAAATTCATCCCCAAATTTGTAGCCGGGCCCACCAGAGCCGCGCCCGGTGGGGTCGCCACCCTGAACCATGAAGTTGGAAATGACGCGATGAAACATAATACCTTCATAAAAACCTTCCCGTGCGAGGAAGACAAAATTGTTGACGGTCTTGGGTGCCTGATCTGCAAAAAGCTCGATGACCATGGTGCCCTTATCGGTTTCCATGTGCGCCTTGTATTTCTTCTTAAGATCGATCTGCATTTCCGGTGGTTTATTCCATTGTTTGGCCATTTAATTTTCTCCTTTTGAATTGGGTAAAAATGATTAATGCTTCTTCTCATAAAAGATGAAATAAAACCTTCTATTTCAACAATGCCTCAATGCGTGCCACCACCATATCCAGCGCGGCGGTGTTGTGTCCGCCCTCGGGAATGATCACATCGGCATAACGCTTGGAAGGCTCGACGAATTCCAAATGCATGGGGCGAACCGTGAGTTGATATTGCTTGATTACCGATTCAGTGGTTCGCCCGCGTTCGGTGATGTCCCTTTCCAGGCGGCGTATAAAACGCAGGTCTGAATCTGTATCCACGAAAATCTTCACATCGAACATCTTCCGCAGTGCAGCTTCGGTGAAGATCAGAATGCCCTCCACCAAAATCACACCGCGCGGCTGCACTGTAAATGTTTTGGTGGTGCGGCTATGGGTGGAGAAGTCGTAGAGCGGCACCTCAACAGCTTTTCGCTCACGAAGAGATGCGATGTGCTCGATCAGTAAATCCGTTTCGAGCGAGTTGGGATGATCGAAGTTGACTTCCGCCCGTTGTGTGGGAGGTAATCCGCTTAAGTCTTTGTAATACGAATCGTGTTGAAGAAAGGCAATTCGGGCGGGTCCCACGCGCTGCAGGATTTCCTGTGCAACAGTTGTTTTACCGGAACCTGATCCACCTGCAATACCGATGACGAGAGGGTTTTGGTGGTTCATATTTCAAATTATACCTGCAAACAAAAAGCGCCCGTAGGGACGCTTTTTGTTGAATTGGGATGTAGTGTTGATTCTTGCAGTGAGGCCTACATTTACATTCCGGTCATGTAAGCGAGACCCACCGTTCCGGGCCCTGTGTTTGCGCCAACCGCCGGGCTGACTGCGGCGAAGACAGATTCAACCGGGTTCAGCATGGGTGAGATCTTATCCATCATGAGCCTTGCATCTGCTTCAGAATCCGCGTGCAGGGTCGCCAGGCGAATGGGGGACTTGCCAGCACATTTTTCGGCGACCAGCTCAACCACGCGATCCAATGCCTTGCCGCGTGTGCGAACACGCTCAACGGGTTCCACGCGTCCACCGTCCACTGTGAGGATCGGCTTAAGGTTGAGAGCTGTACCCAGAAAGCGTTGTGCGCCACCGATACGTCCACCGCGATGCAGAAATTCCAG
>JANMSY010000609.1:0-4248 GCA_031389865.1 Anaerolineales bacterium
ATGGAATTGTATTGTTTCATCACCTGCTGGGCCTGGGAAGGATTTCCCCAGAAATCAGGCGCTTCAATTTCTTTTTCAAGCTGGATTCATCCGCGCGCGGCGGAATGGCATTCGCCATCCAGCGTGAGTTAAGGCTTCCCATTTTATTCGTGGGTCTTGGCGAGAAGCCCGTAGACCTCGTGCCATTTGACCCGGATGCCTTCGTTCGTGGAGTTTTGGGCCGTTAACCTTTTGGAGGAAAAATGCAAGACCTTGTAAATCGTTTGAAGCCTGCACAACACGTAATCGACCAGTTAATGGTGCGTCTTTGACTTCGCGTCTAAACAATTAAAATTATCCCAACTCGAAAAAGAAATTGAAGCGCCTGATTTCTGGGGAAATCCTTCCCAGGCCCAGCAGGTGATGAAACAATACAATTCCATAAAGGGTGAACTTGATTCGTGGCATGCCTTTTCGCGCCGCTTGCACGATGCGCTCGAACTGGCCGAGCTTGACGATGAAAATCTTCGCGGCGAACTCGAAGCAGAAACGGCAGCCATCGAAGCCGAACTGGAAAAACGTTCCTTTACTGCCATGCTTTCAGGCAAATACGATCAGGACTCGGCCATTCTTGCTGTCCATGCTGGCGCTGGCGGAACTGATTCGCAGGATTGGGCTGCGATGCTCGAACGTATGTACTTACGATGGGCTGAAGATCATGGATACCAGACTGAGATTCTTGATAGTACGGAAGGCGAGGAAGCCGGTATCAAAAGTGTGACCATTGCTGTGAATGGTGAATACGCATTTGGCTACCTTCGCTCTGAAAAGGGTGTGCATCGCCTCGTGAGACTTTCGCCGTATGACGCCGCTCATCGCAGGCATACTTCATTTGCCCTGATCGAGGTTCTGCCGCAGGTTTCAATGGATGAGGCCGAGATCGAAATTGAGCCTGGCGATATCAAGATGGATGTTTATCGGTCGTCGGGGGCGGGCGGACAAAATGTGCAGAAGAATGCAACCGCAGTTCGCCTCACTCATCTTCCAACAGGCATCGTAGTCACCTGCCAAAATGAACGCTCACAGTCTCAAAACCGCGAGTTTGCCATGCGAATTCTACGCGCCCGTTTGCTGGAGTTGAGACAAGCCGAGCGGGAGGAAGAACGGGCTGTACTGCGCGGCGAATATACCAAGGCAGAGTGGGGAAGCCAGATCCGTTCTTATGTGCTGCATCCCTATCAACTGGTAAAAGATCATCGTACTGAATACGAAAAAGGCAACACTCAATCCGTCCTCGATGGAGACCTGGATGAATTTATGGAAGCGTATTTGCGTACTTCAAAGGAGAAATAATGTCCGACACACCTGGTCAGCTTGCCACATTCATTGCGTCAACAATTTTGAAACAGCCTGCGCGGGTGATCAGCGCAGACGAAAAACTTATCTCCAGTGGTCTGATCGATTCATTTAGCCTGATGGACCTGGCGCTGTTTGTGGAGGATACGTTCGGTGTACGCATCGAAGACACTGAACTGAATGCAGACACGTTTGACAGTCTCACTCAGCTCGTAGCCCTGATCGAATCTCGTAGATGAACATTTTCCCTGAACGACTGAAAGCGCTTTATTCACGAGCCCCGCAACAGGTTGCCGTCCATTTACAGTTTTCTGGCCGTGAGGACCTGCCGCTAACCTACGATCAACTTTTGCGTGGCGCGAGCGCTTTTTCACGAACTCTTGCTCGGGAGGGAATCCAGCCGGGCGAGGTCGTAGTGCTCATCCTCCAACATGGGGAGGATCTGGTCTATTCGTTCTGGGGAGCGATCTTGCACGGTGTAATTCCTTCCATCATGCCATTCCTGACGGAGAAGTTAGCGCCCGAACGCTATCGAGCGGACCTGTCTTCATTAATATCAGTTACCCGGCCTGCCGCAATTGTCACATATCCTGAGTTTGACACCCATGTGCACAGCGCCCTGAGCGCGGATGATTCTGTGCGTGCTGTGATTCTCACCAATCAGTTTGAGCCGCGATCAGAACTCAATTTTGATACGCTTCAAGGATTCACACGCAATTCCAACGATATTGTGCTGCTGCAACATTCCTCGGGCACAACTGGTTTGCAGAAAGGCGTGGCTCTTTCGCATCAGGCTGTATTCAATCAACTTAATGCCTATGGCACGGCGCTGGCACTGACAGATGAGGATGTGGTCGTTTCATGGTTGCCGCTCTATCACGACATGGGACTGATCGCCGGCTTTCTGCTGCCTATTCTTGCAGGAATCCCTCTGGTTCTATTATCCCCTTTCGACTGGGTGCGGGCACCCTATCGTTTGATGCAATCTGTGTCAAGGTACCGCGGCACGCTAAGCTGGCTTCCCAATTTCGCTTATAACTTTTGCACACAGAAGATCCGCGACCGCCATATGGAAGGGGTGGATTTGTCGTCGTGGCGCGCAGTGATCAATTGTTCTGAACCCGTGCGCTGGGAAAGTCATCAGGCATTTTACGGGTCTTTCAAGCAGCATGGCCTGAGGCCGGATGCCCTCCAGACTTCGTATGCCATGGCAGAAAACGTTTTCGGCGTAACTCAAAGCCGCCTGTGGGGCGTACCTGCTGTTCTGGAGATGGATCGAGAGGCGTTCATGGATCAGCGCGTGGCGGAGAGTCCATTCGATGGGCGTCCATCCATAAAGATGATGTCGTCGGGCCGTCCACTTGACAATGTGAAGGTAAAAGTTCTGGATGAAAAAGGCAACGAGTTGGCTGAGTGCAGGGTCGGGGAGATCGCGCTTCAGAGCGATTGTATGTTGACGGGTTATTTCAACCGACGTGATCTGACTGAAACAGCCTTCAGGGACGGATGGTATTTGACGGGCGATTACGGTTTTATTTCGAATGGAGAGTTGTTCGTTTCCGGGCGGAAGAAGGACATGATCATTGTCGGGGGCAGGAATGTGTACCCGCAGGATCTCGAGGCGTTAACCTATGAAGTACCCGGTGTGCACGCGGGACGTTCGGTGGCATTTGGCCTGTTTGATGAAGCTCAGGGGACGGAAGAGGTGGTACTGATCGCGGAGGTAGATTCGGAGGATGCTGCTGAACAGCAGAAAATTGCAGATGCCCTGCGTTTTCACGTCACAAAGAATTCTGCAATCGCCCTGCGGCACGTGAAAGTTGTGGGCCCAAAATGGATCGTCAAAACTTCGAGTGGCAAAACTGCCCGCACTGCAAATAAGGAAAAATTCCTGAAAGAGTTGCAGGCTGATAAATAGAAACAGCCAGGTGAAAGCCTGGCTGTTTTTGGTTTAATGGTTTATCCGCCCGTGGGCATTCTTTTCTTGAGAGTGCGGCTGAGGATTTCTTCCTGTTCATCTGAAGTGCTGGGTTTTGACCGTTTCACTTTGTAGGCTCTGTCCGCATTGGATTTGTTGACGGCTTCCTGCCACGCGATCTGCATGACAGTCAATTCAGCTTCCTTTGGCTCTTCCTGCTCAAACCCTTCCATTGGATTTGGCTTGGTTCCACGCTTGCCGCCGGTCTTTTTGGGTTCTTTCTTGGCAGGCTTGAATTCCTCAACTTCCGGTTCGAGTGCCTTCATGCTCAACTTGATCTGCTTTTTCTTGCGATTAACGTCCAGGACTTTTGCCTCGACTTCATCGCCTTCCTTCACGATCTCACCGGGGGTTTTTACATAGCCATGCGCCAGCTCACTGACGTGAACCATGCCGGGACGTTCGGCGCCAATATCAACAAATGCGCCGTATGTCTCAAGCCGCACAACCTTGCCTTTTACAATCATGTCCGGTTCGATTTCTTTCCACTCGAGCGCAAGCGGTTGAACCATGGTTAGTTCAATGCGGTCCTTTTTTACACGACGAACCCACACCTCTATCGTTTGACCTTCTTTTACTACATCTTCCACTTTGTTTATCGGTTCAGTGCTCAACTGCGAAATGTGAATCACGCCAGGTATGGTTTGTCCTACATCCACCAGCGCCCCCGCCAGAGTTGTTTTTAGTACTTTTCCACTTAATTTTGCTTTTGGTTCGAGCGTTACCGCTGCGATATCGGGTGTTGTCATAATTTAACTCCTACTAGTATGAATAATGCCAAGAATGGATTATACCTGTTTGACATCTTTGCGTCAACGTGAAATTTCTACTTTGCATTGACAGAGGATATTTCTGGTGATTACCCACAAGTCTGAGGGAAGAAAAAAACTCTGCCCAGAGATGGTAAAGTAGGTGTACGAGCACCCCAACCACAA
>JANMSY010000640.1:0-25241 GCA_031389865.1 Anaerolineales bacterium
AAAATCCGTCCCCCGTTTTGCCATTTGCGTGGATTACAGCCAGTATCACGAGTCGCTGGAGTTGCACAAGATTTATCGCCTACTTCCTGATAAAGACGCGCAAGCCGATGGCGATATGCGTATCATTGACGAAAGTGGAGAAGATTATCTTTTCCCTGCCGATTATTTTATTCCCATCGACTTGCCGCAAACCATCGTCCGCGCGTTGAACAAATCATTCGTGCAACCAGCGGCAAGAGCATAATAAAAACGGCGCATCCTTCACGGGTGCGCTGTTCGTTTTGAATCCTTTGTGCTCCTTTGTGCCACCTGCCCCGCAGTTTCTTGCGGGGTTCGTGGTGAAGAAAATTACGCTCTTGCCATCACTGGCATCTCATCCCACGTTCTCCCCTCCAGCGTGCGACCCGCCCGCTTCTTTTGTACGCCGCCCCATTGCTTGAAGAAAAATGGGACCTTCGCTTTCAGCGACTGATCCCGAATATCCGTGACCCATTCCTGCATAATCGGTCTTGCACCGGGACCAAACTCGCCGCCCACGATCACCCAATTGAATCCGAATTTCGCAATGCGGCTGGCAGAGTGCGACATTCGTTTTTGGTTGTATAATTTTGTTGTCCCAAGTTTGGTGGGAAATATATGCCTGAAGAAAAACGCTCCTCAAAGTCTTCCTCTGCCACGCCCACTGTAATTAAGATACTGTGCGAGTTGTATCTGTGCCTGAAAAAGGATGGAGTGGATGCATAGCTTGATAATGGAAGGACTCAACAATAAGGCCAGTCCATAGCGGACTGGCCTTATTGCCTTCGCATCAATCAAATTGATCCAAAGATATCACTGAAGATCGACTCGCTCAACGCCCAGGCAGAGTCAGGATTGTTTGATCTTCAATGCATTAAACTGATCTACCATTTCCTCCACTGTTAGCGTTCCGGGATTGAACCCAAGGTCCTGTACACTTTGCGCAAGCTGGGTAATTTGTGGGGGTTCCAGAAATGCTTCTCGCAGAACATCTGGTTGTGAAAAGACATCCGATGTACGGCCATCAGCCAGAATTCTGCCTTCACTCATAAGAATGACACGACGCGCATATTGTGCAACGATATACATATCGTGAGTAATGATAATGATGGTATGTCCATGCTTTTCATTTAGATCCTTCAGGAATTCCATGATCTCAATGGATTGACGGGAATCCTGACCAGTCGTTGGCTCGTCGACGATAATAACCTGGGGGCGCAAAGCCAAAATGGATGCAATGGCTACCCGTTGACGAAGACCCTTTGACAGGAAAAAGGGGTGCTCCTCATAAAATATTTCGGGCAAACCAACCACATGCGCAGCTTCTTCCACACGGATTTTAACCTCTGTTTCCGAGAGCTGGATGTTGCGCGGACCATATGCTATCTCATCCCAACAGTTGTTATTGAATAATTGGTGATCCGGGTTTTGAAAGACATATCCAACGCGGCGGACCATTTGCACGATGGGAGTGTTTTTCGAATTTAAGGCCTCGACAAGCACTTCACCGGATGTGGGTTTGTATAATCCATTCAGGCACTTGGAAAGAGTGGTCTTTCCAGAACCATTTTGCCCGATCAGGGCAATGAATTCTCCGGCTTGTATCGAGACAGTTATTTCATCTAATGCCTTTGTGCCGTCAGGATATGCAAAGTCCAGTTTATTCACCTGGATGAAGGGTTTTATGTTGGTCATAGAGTGTTCTCTGAATACATATAGTTGATTCAACTGAATAACTGCTTCAATTGTTTGCTGGCTTCCGGAAGCGTAACGGGCAATGTGTCGCTTGTATATCCGGCTTCCTTTAATTTATGGAAAAACCGCAGGGCACCCGGAGAATAAATGCCCTCTTTTGTCAGGAGATCCATGTTTTGGAAAAACTGTTGAGTTTCATCCTCTAATATTAGTTTGTTGTTGGATAAAAGGATCATGCGGTCGGCCAGAGGGATCAGGTTTTCCAGATTATGTTCGATCACGATGATGGTGTTATGCTGTTCATTTTTGAGTTTCGCCAGTACATCAAACACGCGCCGTCTGCTGAGAGGATCCAGCATGGTTGTGGGTTCGTCCAGAATGAGTATTTTGGGTGTCATAGCCAGCACCGCAGCCAACGCGACGCGTTGTTTCTGCCCGCCCGATAGTTCGTAAGGAGGCTTGAGGAGCATCTTTTCAAGGCCCGTCAGTTCCGTGACCCACTCCAGCCGTTCACGGATCTCCGGTATGGACATACCTAGGTTTTCCAACCCAAACACCAATTCATCCTCAACAGTCATTGCAGTGAATTGGGCTTCAGGATCAGAAAACACCATTCCCGCTATTTTTTGCAATTGACCATGGTCGTATTGTTCAACTTCCCTGCCGTACACGATGACCTCCCCATTCTTTATCCCATTGTATTGGCCTGGGATCAGGCCGTTCATCGAATAGGCCAGGGTTGTCTTCCCGGAACCATTGGGGCCAATGATCCCAACGAACATGCCCTCTTCGATTTGAAGGTTGATCTTATCCAGTGCGGGTTGTTGGGTATTGAGATATTTCCAGGAATAATCCTTAAGTTCAATGATGACAGACATGGTTTGCTCCGATGGGATCTAAAAAAACAGGTTTCTTAACCAGGTAAGCAACACAGACTCGTCCACGGAAAAATACTGATATCCGTAACGAAATACCAGTAGGGCGATGAAAGTCAGGCTGATTACCGCCGTGAATATGGCATCATAATATTTAAATGAATAGTGGGTGAGTATATAGTCTGCCCGCTTCACTTTGCTGGCCTCGCCCGTGAATGCGTATCCACGTGCGACCAGTGCATTGGTGAATTCTTCGGATCGCCTAAGAGATAATGCAAAGAGCGGGATCATGTACATTACATATTTTCTCAATTTGTAGACCAGTGACTTTCCAGCTGTATCCAAACCGCGGGCCTGCTCTGCCTGGCGCACGATCTGGAAGTCATCTAAAACCATGCCTGCCGACCGTAATGCCATGGCAAAAACGTAAGTCACCACAAACGGCAATCGAATCGTACGCATGGCAACAATCACATCACGCTCACGCGATGTGCTTAGAAAGAAGACCATTGTGAAGATCATCGGCAGGATGCGGAAATACACAACGATCGCATCACGTATACGTTCCCAATAAATATTGATGCCCAGGAAATGAGCGATCAACTGGAATTCGGGATGAGTCCCCCCCAGGATGACGTAGGAAATGATGATGAT
This sequence comes from Anaerolineales bacterium, assembly GCA_031389865.1. Classification (GTDB taxonomy): domain Bacteria; phylum Chloroflexota; class Anaerolineae; order Anaerolineales; family Villigracilaceae; genus Defluviilinea. The sequence goes on from JANMSY010000640.1 coordinate 3,243, forward strand.
CGATCCCATGGATATGGCGACAGGCACGTAGGTTTTCAAGGTGCGCATGTCTACACGGCTGATCCACATGAACAGAATGAGAATGAGCATGAGTAGAATGTTCCACTCAGGCGCGGACACAAACATCGGGAACAAACTGACGATCAGCATGAAGAACAGCTTGACGAAGGGATGGATCATGTAAATTGGGGATTCGGTCGGGACATATCCCAGCAAGGTTTTATTCATAGTCAGCCTATTAAATCCATATCCTGCTCGTAGAGAAAAGAGCAGTTAGTGTCCGATGGTGGGCACTAACTGCTCATAACTACGTTACATCGTTCTTGTTATGACCACCAGCGTTTCACAAAAGCGGGTGTGCGGATGACAACAGCAGAAAGGGCCTTCAAAAGAATGAAGTTGAACACCAGACCGGCGACAACATTGCCGCCGAACCATCCCCAGATAAACAATGGCAGGGAATCGGTGGTGAGCAGACCAAAGCCTTTGAGCACAACCAATGGTGACCATAATGCGCCAAAGGCACTGGAAAGCACCATGGCGAGGAGCAGGATCGCGTAATCGCGTCTGGTCTTTAGGCGGGGATCAAGCTTGAAGCGGCGGAACACCCACGCAGGTAAAAACGCTTGCACGAAATTTGCCGGGAGATAGGCAGCAGAAATATAGAAAGGTGTGCCGGAGATGGCATTGGAGAAGAACGGGAAGATCGTTCCTGCAATCACACCCCATGCACCAAACCAGACCGAACCGATCTGTTGAACGGCGATGCCAGTCCAGAAGAAGTTGACGCCGAAGCCAAGCGGGAAAGTAATGCTTCCGAATGCTCCTACCACGAATCCGATCCCGATCAAAAGGGCTGTGATAACGATGTGAATGACCCCAACAGAGCGTCGTTCACCTGGTTGAACTTCCCAGATCTGTTCAGCAGTCATTTCCTTGGTAGTCATTGGCATTCCCTTTGAAGCGATTTGATTGGACATCTTTTCTCCTTTTCAATCTAATATGATGAATAGCGGAAATACTTGATGAAACAGGACTTGAACTGGCTATTTCTGCGTTTCACCTCCTTCTATATGATATCCGCATAAAAAGGCGGATAATTCATCGGTTTTTCAATGACGATCGGAGAACCCTAATCACTTTAAGGTAGTAGATGCTGTCAGTAGATTTAATCAAATCATTACATTCAAAGGTTGAAACACTCTCGTGGGTGAAAGTTGCTTACTTTATCTTGTAATGTACATTAATAAGTTATCCATCGTCAATTAATAAATGTAACAAGATTTGTCTGACAAATTACAGGTTTGCAAAGATTTTGATGATCTATTGAATTATTCCCACCTAAATAATATTATACCGCGAAAAGATGAAGACTTGACCTACACTAAGAACCGTGAAAACAGAATCGTGTACGGTATAATTTGCACGCTTGATCCAAATCCCAATCGAATCGAAATAAAAATGCAGAAATCTTCCTTCCAGGAAATCATCCTCAAACTACAGGACTTCTGGGCATCGCACGGATGTCTTATTACCCAGCCTTACTACACCCAGGTGGGTGCGGGAACGATGAACCCGGCCACCTTCCTGCGCGTGCTCGGACCTGAGCCATGGAACGTGGCGTATGTGGAGCCGTCTGTCCGCCCCGATGATGGGCGCTACGGTGAGAACCCCAACCGCTTTCAAAAACATACCCAGTTCCAGGTCATTCTTAAGCCCGATCCCGGGAATCCGCAGGAACTGTATCTCGAGTCGCTCAAGGCGCTCGGCATCGACTCGCGCCAGCACGACATCCGCTTTGTGGAGGACAACTGGGAACAGCCTGCCATCTCCGCATGGGGACTGGGCTGGGAGGTCTGGCTCGACGGGCAGGAGATTACGCAGTTCACCTACTTCCAGCAGATGGGGGGTGTGGCGCTCAACCCTGTCTCGGTCGAGATCACCTATGGGCTCGAACGTATCCTGATCGCACTCAACAACGCCAAAGCCATCTGGGATGAGGAATGGGGTGCGGGCGTGACCTATGGTGAGATCATCCGCCGCGAGGAGTTCGAACACTCCAAATATTATTTCGACGTGGCAGACGTGGACCGCGCCCGCAAGATGTACGAACTTTTCTCCGCTGAAGCCGATGCCTGCCTTGAGCAGGGTCTCCTCCTGCCTGCGCATGATTACATTCTGAAGTGCTCACACACATTCAATATCCTGGATGCACGCGGCGCCATCAGCGTTGCCGAACGTCAGGGCTATTTCAGACGAATGCGTGAACTGGCGCGGCGGGTGGCAACCGCGTATGAAGAACAACGCAAGGAACAGGAATATCCGCTGCTTAAGACCATGGACCATAGACCATTGACCATCGCCAACCCATCGTCCGTGGTCAATCGCCCATCGTCGTTCTTGTTGGAAATCGGTGTTGAGGAATTACCCGCCAGTGATGTGGATACCGCCCATGAACAACTTAAGCAGCGCATCCCGACTCTGCTCGATGAACTTCATCTCACTCACGGCGACGTCCGCATCTTTGCGACGCCGAGGCGGCTCACCATTTCGATAGCGGATCTCAGCCCGAACCAGCCCGACCGCGAAGACCTGGTCAAGGGTCCGCCCGCGGATAAGGCATTTGTAGGTCACGTTTCCAACGTGACTGACTCGGCTGGCGAAGGAAGTCACGCTAAAAGCGTGACCTACACTCAGGCGGCGATGGGTTTTGCGAAAAAGAATGGCATCAACGTTGAAGACTTGCAGGTCCGCGAGGAAAATGGTGGAAGGTACGTTTTTGCGGTCGTCAAACAAAAGGGACAGCCGACACCCGACGTGCTGATGGCTGCATTACCGAGGTTGGTCGAGAGCATCAAGTTCGATAAGTCCATGCGCTGGAATGAAAGTGGCGTGGCGTTCTCACGTCCGATCCGCTGGATTGTGGCGCTGCTCGGCGACACGGTCATCCCGTTTGAATATGCGGGCGTCGTTTCCGGTGATGTGACTCGCGGCTTGCGCCCATACGGCTCTCCTGAGACCAGAATCTTTTCCGCAGATAAGTACTTTGATGTCATTCGCGAGGCTGGGGTTACACTGGATAAGGAAGAACGCAAAGCGTCCATTGTGGAACAGGTCACACAGGCCGCGGCTCTGGTGGGTGGGGAAGCCATCATCGACGATGGACTTCTCAATGAAGTCGCCAACCTGATCGAGATGCCGACGGCCGTGATGGGCGGATTCAACGAAGAATTCCTCACACTGCCGCGCGATGTGTTGATCTCGGTGATGAAGAAACATCAACGATACTTTCCTGTTGAAAGTTCAAGGTTGATGGTTGAAGGCGGTGTCCTGCAACCGCAGGGAGTGGCGAAGGGTCAACCTTCCAACCTGCAACCTTCAAACCTTCTACCTCACTTTATCGCCATTCGCAACGGTGACGACATCCACGTGGATATTGTCCGCCAGGGGAATGAACACGTCCTGGGCGCGCGCTTTGCAGATGCCAACTTCTTCGTGCGCGAAGATGTCAGGCAGCCACTGGAGCATTATCGCGCTCAACTTTCCGGCCTCACCTTCCACACCAGGCTCGGCTCGATGCTCGATAAGTCTGAACGCATCGAAAAGATGGTTAACGAATTGATCCCCATGCTCCGGCTTGAAAAAGATGAGGCCATCTTTGCCCGCCGTGCTGCGCATCTGGCAAAGGCAGATCTGGTGACTCAAATGGTCACCGAGATGACGTCGCTGCAGGGCATCATCGGACGTGAATATGCGTTGAGAAGCGGCGAACAAAAGGATGTTGCCATCGCGATCGGTGAGCAATACCAGCCTGTCCCGCGTAGCAAAGCGGGCCTGGCTGTTGCCCTGGCCGATAGAATCGACTCGCTGGTGGGCTTGTTTGCCGCGGGACTGGCTCCCACAGGCGCGAAGGACCCATTCGGTCTGCGCCGCGCTGCGATCGGTGTAGTCCAACCGTTGATCGAGCACGATGTGGATTTTGACCTGGCTGAAGCTGTAAGGAAATCGGCGAAGACTCAGCCCATCGAGGTCAGGACGGAAGTGCAAAAGCAAATTTTGGATTTCATATCGGGACGCTTGAAAGTGGTTCTGAATGAAGCTGGCTACAAACATGACATTGTGGATGCCGTGCTGGCGGTGCAGTCCTCCAACCCGGCCGCGTCGGCCCGGGCGGTGAAGCAGCTTCAGGCCTGGGTGGGGCGTGAAGATTGGCCCATCATCCTGGCTGGGTACGCCCGCTGTGTCCGTATTACGCGTGATCAAAAGGAAACCTTCCAGATCAAGGAAAAATCCCTGCGTGAAGTGGAGGAGCGTACGCTGTACGAAGTGCTCAATCTCCAGCCAACAAATTTCAACGGCAACGTGGATGCGTTCCTCAAGGTCGTTGTGGTGCTTATCCCCTCCATTACTTCCTTCTTTGAAAAAATACTGGTGATGGCTGAGGAAAAGGATGTCCGCGAGAACCGTCTTGGGCTGTTGCAGAGGATCGCAAGCCTGGCGAACGGTGTGGCAGACTTGAGTAAACTCGAAGGTTTCTAAATAAACTGGCGGCTCAACTGAGCCGCCTTCATTATTAAGGGGGAATGAGTGTTTGTTGTAAAATCGGACGTATATGGTTATAATTTTTCCATAGTCGAGAAGCGGGGCAGTTCGACTCCCGTCAGTTCCTGCATCATTCCCAGGGCTTTTGTGATGATAAAAGTCCGCATTCACCGAGGCAGACAAATTTACAAGGAGAAGATAGCATGTCCAGAGTTAATCGTATTGTTCTTGCGGCGTTGTTAAGTCTTGGCGTGATCATTGGGATATATACCAGTGTGGAAGGTGCGTCGCTTAGTGCCAAAAACGATAAATTGGGGGCCCATCCTGTCAGCGGTGCAATGGTCAATTTGGATCATTTCCGGGTTGCAGACCCGGCTGCTGCGCCGATGCAATCTGAATTCCAGTCTGACAAGGGTCGCGGCTGTGAATCTGACTCGCAGACAAGCCCGGACGACTAAAATTTCCTTCAGTGCTGCGGGGTAGTCCAGAGACTACCCCGTTTTGCTTTAATGCAGTGGCGCGGGACTTTGGGGATACTGTGTGAGCTTCCGGCTACACCTGGCAATCGCCGGGCGACAAGTAATACCTTTCCCTTTTGATAGGATCAGCATAAAGCAGGGAAAGACCGGGATGACGCGGCAATTTTCAGCTGAACCAATACCGGTCCTGTCCAACATGTATCATGATTTTCGCCTTGATTTATAGGGGAAACACTACATTTCCAGCAGTGGTCCGGTGCTATAATGCATCTAATAACAGGCCGGGCTTTCAAAATAGTGCTGTCCTGTTGCCACCATCGCAGTCGTCTCTACTCCCAATTCAGGTTTCATTGCAGAAGTATTGTCATCCCAAAAACCCTGGGAATGTTTCTATTTGCACGTAACGTTTTAAATAATAGTTCGTTATACGAGGTGAAGCGTGATGGATTTGCGAGGTGTCAAGAGTTCGAGGATGCCTCTGACGGACGAGCCAAAACTTGTTCGCCAGGCCAAAACTGGTAATTCGGAGGCATTTGGAGTTTTATACGATGCCTATATGGAGCGGATCTATCGCTTTATTTATTTTCGGGTGGAAGATCAGCAAACCGCCGAAGATATAAGTTCGCAGGTTTTTCTGAAGGCCTGGGAAAATCTGGGAAGGTTCCAAATTGGTGGAACGCCGTTTTTGGCCTGGCTATATACGATTGCGCACAATGCCGTCATCGACCACTATCGTACGCGCAAGGTGACTGCCTCGCTGGAGGATGTACGGCTGTCCTATCCGGGTCATGCTGAATCTGTGGAGAATGGCATCGACTCTGCAGTTGAAATGAAATCAATCAAAACAGCCCTGCTGACCCTGACCGGTGATCAACGCCAGGTATTGTTGTTGAAGTTTATAGATGAGATGTCAAATGAAGAGATCGCCCAACATCTCGGAAAACGTGAAGGCGCGATCCGAGCATTACAAATGAGAGGCCTTAAAGCCCTCGCCAAGAGACTACCGGAAAAAATACCCATATGAACGATTTTGAAACCATCCTAGAAGATTGCATTGAACAAATCGCAAGCGGGGAAAATTCGCTTGAGGAATGCCTGGCCCGCTATCCGAAATTTGCGGCTGATCTAGAGCCCATCCTGTTTGCAGCTGCACAACTAAAAGCTGTCAGGGATGTGAAGCCACCGTCCCATCTACGGGGGCGTATTCGCGCCCAACTACATCAGAAGATGGAAACCAATCCGCGCCAGAGGCGCGGATTACCTGTCTTTTTCTGGCGGATGGCATTGAATATGGCAGTGCTTTCGTTTGCGCTGGTGATGTCAAATACCGTATTTGCCCAGGGGGCTTTGCCCGGCGAGGCTTTATATCACTGGAAGCTGGCAAGTGAGAACCTATGGCGGGTCGTGACTGTGGACCCGGTGGGGACGGATCTGGAGTTGTCCCACCGTCGGTTGGATGAATACCTGGCTGTATCGAGCGACGAGACGCGCCGTGCACGTGTATTGGCCGGATATAATGAGTTGCTTGTCAGGTTTAAGGCGCAAGATAATCAAAAGGATCGGGAACGCATCTTACTGGCGCTGAAGTCGCAGCAGGATTCGCTCAGGAAAGTGGGACTTTCGATCCCTGAACTGGATAGCTATTTTTCTGGAGGTGCTACCGAAACCGGTGGTGACTTTCAAATAGAACCTCCGGAAGCCCCGGTCGTCCGACCGGTGCCCTGAACGCCGATTAGAATTCCATCAGTAAATCAGATAATTTCATAACGTCCATCAACCTCTGTCGTTAGTCAGAATACAGCTTCCTACGAAGTTATCTCTGAATAATGACGGAGGTAGTTTTAAGTAGTGTATTGGCTGTTTCCATTGGCACTGATCGTTGCCCTGATGGTCGTCCGCGATCGTGATGTCGGCAGAGAAGCGACACATATCGTGCAAGAGACCTGGAGCCTACAATGAAGCAATGGGGCGCTACGATCAGTGTCAATGTGTCGTCCATTGACGTCCTTCCGAACAACCATGCCAGACAATAACAATGACGGTATCGCAGCCGACCTTGATAAGGATTTACGAGGGTAAGAGCATACCTCGTCCGGACTATCCGCGTTAGTTCGGGCTTGTGCTGTGGAACGTCCTTGATCCTGATATAGATATGAGGCGGGTTCTCCTCGTCCTGCCTCATAGGTTACGGGGCAGCGAAAGCTGCCCCGTTTCTGTTGCGTTAAGGCTGTACAATCATTAGCCTGTACTAATGTCTATGGAATGGATATTTACCAAAATTCTGAACCTGCCTATAATTCAGCTACCTCATGTCCATCATTGATGAAATTAAATCACGCGTAGATATCGTAGACCTCGTTTCGGAAGCGGGTGTGAAACTGCGGCACGCCGGCAAAAACTATACAGGTTTTTGTCCGTTCCACGAAAACAAGAAAACACCCGCCTTCGTGGTCTGGCCGGAGTCAGGCACGTGGCGTTGCTTCGGTCAATGCAATGAGGGCGGTGACATCTTCAAATTCGTGATGAAGCGCGATAATCTGGAATTCAAGGAGGCGCTGAACACACTGGCAGCGCGTGCTGGCGTTGTGATCCCTGCGCTGACGAGGGAGACTCCCCAGCAAAAGGAGGCGCATGAAAACCTCCGCAAGTTGCTTGAAGACGCGCTGATCTTCTATCGAAGTCATTTGCAGGCAAATGCAAATATCCTTAACTATCTGCGAGTCAAACGCGGACTGACAGACGCCTCCATCGAAACCTTTGGCCTGGGTTATGCACCCCGCTCATGGGACGCAGCCCTGGTCCATTTCATTCATCGCGGGTACACAGAACGCGACATGCTCGAGGCGGGTTTGCTCTCGGAACGCGAAAGCGGCGGCTATTACGATCGCTTCCGCCACCGCATCATGATCCCCATCCGTGACGAGAACGGAAAGATGGCAGGCTTCGGTGCGCGCATCGTTGACCCGAATGACATCCCCAAATTTTTAAATTCGCCTGAAACCCCTGTCTTCACAAAGGGACATCTGCTGTATGGTTTGGACCGTGCCCGTAAACCGATCCGGGCCGCCGATCAGGCAGTGATCGTTGAGGGGTATATGGATGTCATCGCTTTACATCAGGCCGGGTATGAAAATGTCGTCTCGCCAATGGGCACTGCACTTACAGAAGACCAGCTGCGTTTGCTCAAAAAATTCAGCCGCCGGATCGTGCTTGCGCTTGACCCTGATACTGCGGGCCAGAAGGCCATTCTGCGCGGATTGGATGCAGCACGCGCCGCCATGGATCGCGAAGGGGAATTTGGCTTCGATGCGCGGGCGATGCTTCGTAATGAAGCACGCCTGCAAGCAGACTTGCGCGTCGCCTCCATGCCGGATGATCTTGACCCGGATGAGATTGTCGCACGTGATAAGGATGAATGGGCACGTTTGATCGAGAATGCAAAACCCATCGTCACGCATGTGATGGAAACCCTGGCCGCGGGACAGAACGTCAATGATCCCAAGGTAAAGAACCAGATCGCCGCACAGGTCACGCCGCTGATCGAGGATCTGCCCAATCCGCTGGAGCGGGACACGTATCGTCAGCAATTGGCGCGATTGTTGAGGGTGGATGAAAGCGCCTTGAACGCCACACAGGTACAGGGTCCACGCGTGAGGCGACAGAGGCAAATTCCGCAGAAACAGGTTGTTTCGCCAGAGAAAGCCACAGTGACGGTTTCGTCCAGTAAAATGGTCGAATCGTATGTGATCGGGGTTTTATACAGAAGGCCTGAGTTGCTCTATCGCCTGGACCGCCTGTTGCAACAATATGGGCTGGTGGCTCTTGCCGAACCGGACTTCGAGTATACCGATCATCAGATGATGTTTCACCTGATACGCGAATCGGTGGAGCAGGATAAGACGGAGCATCACGATTTTGTCGTGGATGCGGTGCCCGAAGCACTGCATGGCCTTTCACGTGACCTGGCTGCGCAGACGGAAAAACTCGAGCGCATGGACGAAAAGCTTTTGGAAGAGATGGTTCGGGGTGTGATTAAGTTGCGGCGCGTTGCAGCGGGGGAGAACTTGAACCAATTGCGCTATTTACAGGAGGAGGCCCACCAGGCTGGCGATTTAAGAGCCTCTTCCTATCAGGATCTGGTGTTACAGAATACGAAACTCTTGCGGGATCTCGATCAGGCTTCCCGGAAAATGTCCCTGAAAAAACTGGAGTGAAATAAGGTTAAGTAACCAATCTTTCACACTCTCGTCTTAAAGAGAAAGGGATTATGACAATTAAAAAAGAAGCACATCCGCCTTTGAAGGTCATTCCTAAAGACGACGGTACAGATGGTTTTCCGCGCCCGGACGAGACTGGGGAGTTCGATGTTGACGCAGGTGTTGAGGATGCTGTCACCACAGATGTTAATGATTTTCCGGAGATGCCTGTACTCGATGAGGTGGGAGATCCCGATGCAAGTGTCCTTGTGCAGGATGAAGAGATTTTGGATGAGGATGTCATTGACCTGAAAAACCCTGAGGTGACGGCCGAGTTATCTGAAGACCCTGTCCGTCTTTACCTGCGTGAGATCGGACAGGTAAAGCTGTTGGACTCAGATAGCGAATTCCGTCTTGCCACGATGATCGAGGCCACACGCCTTGTAATTACCTATCGCCGCCGCCCACTCCGTAAAAATTTCACAGTCGCATGCGCCGTCTATCATTCTCTCATTTCTGACATGGAAACTGCGTGGGAACGGCTGCTCGAAGATGCAGAACGGCTTCACCATGAACCACCTGACCTGGGGCTTGTCCTTTCAGAATCGCAGGCGCTGCATGCCGGTTGGGAATCGGATCAACCCTCCTACCTGCGAGCGTTTCTGGATAACGGGATGTGGGGCACGGATGAGCTTTGGAATGAGATCGCGCGCAAGGCGTACAGTGTCTTTCTAAGCCTGTACCTGTTTCCGTTAAGTTACGCGACCTGGCTGCTTGAGCATGTCAACCAGACGCACAAATTTCCCAACCAGCGGACACTCTACCGCAACCTGCCGCCCGATGAAGAGTTGATCCTGGAACTGGATGCTGCTCAAATGCGTGCTGAGGATGCCAACCATTCGATCGTTAGTGCCAATCTTCGGCTTGTTGTCAGTGTTGCCAAGCGCTATTTGGGACGGGGCATTTCCTTCTCGGATTTGATCCAGGAGGGCAACATGGGTCTCCTGCGTGCGGTGGGCAAGTTCGACCCGCGGCGCGGCTTCAAGTTCAGTACCTATGCAACCTGGTGGATTCGCCAGTCCATTAACCGCTCGATCGCCGAGCAGGCACGGACGATCCGTATCCCTGTGCATCTATTTGAGTCGATTACCCGCATTTTGCGAACCCAAAGAACACTCACCCAGGAACTGGGCCGTGACCCCACTTCAGAGGAACTCGCGCTGGAGGTGGGTTATCTTCCTGCTTCTGATGTGCAGACCATTCTGCGTGCTCATGCCGAGGAGCAGCCTCTTCCACCTGACCTGCAGCAGCGGCTGGATACCGCCACTCAAAAAATAGGCCGCGTTCTCCGCTCGGCAGAGGAGCCCGTCTCCATTGATGGACCTGTAGGTGATGAGGATTCCAGTTCGCTGGGTGATTTCATCGAAGATGAAGACGCACTCTCGCCAATGGATGCAGCCGCGCGCCAGATGCTGCGTGAACAGGTGCAGAGTGCGCTCACGTCTCTTTCGGATCGCGAACGCGAAGTGTTGGAATTGCGCTTTGGCCTGAAAAATGGCAAGGACCACACGCTTGAGGAAGTCAGCCGCTACTTCGATGTCACGCGCGAGCGCATACGCCAGATCGAGGCAAAGGCGTTGAGGAAGCTGCGCCATCCATCAAGAAGCAGGCAGTTACGAGATTATTTGGGGTAAACACAGCAGGTCACGCCACACGCGTGACCTGTCTCTTTCACCTTCATAGTTTTCCAATAGGACTATTATCATCATTTTTGTGAAATGTGACACTTTCACTAGCCCCTTAAAACCTATTATGTTATACTACGCCGAACGTGCCAAGAAGCACAAATACCGTCCTTTAAGGGCGTTTTGAGGTGTCAGAATGCTCGAATATGTAGCAATAGCAATCATGATCGTTCTCGCGACGGTCATAGCATTGATAGCCATTGGCCTGGGGATATTATTCGGACCAAAAAAACCATCTGAAGCAAAATCCATGCCGTATGAGTCGGGCATGAATCCATACGGCGAAGGGACCCGGCGTATGCCCATCCGCTTCTATATTATTGCGGTGTTATTCATCCTCTTTGATATAGAAGTAGTGTTCTTCCTGCCATGGGCGATCACGTTCCGTCAACTCGGTTGGTTCGGGTTGGTGGAAATGCTCATTTTTATTGTCATCTTACTGGTTGGATATGTATACGCGTGGAAGAAAGGAGCGTTGGAATGGGAATAGAACAAAAGCTCGGTGATATGGGTATCGTGACGACCAAGCTGGAGGATCTTGTCAACTGGTCGCGCACGAATGCCATGTGGCCGATGTTGTTTGGTCTGGCCTGCTGCGCCATTGAGATGATGGCAGCACAAGCTTCGACTTTTGATATGAGCCGCTTCGGCATGGAACTGATGCGTGCCAGCCCGCGGCAGTCAGACTTGATGATCGTAGCGGGACGCGTCTCGCGCAAAATGGCACCCGTGCTCCGCCGCTTGTATGATCAGATGCCCGAGCCCAAATGGGTGATCGCCATGGGAGACTGCGCCTCCTGCACCGGTGTGTTCAATAACTATGCCCTTGTGCAGGGTGTGGATGAAGTGGTCCCGGTGGATGTTTACCTGGCAGGCTGCCCGCCGCGCCCGGAAGCTTTGATCCACAGTGTGGTGACGCTATATCAAAAAGTAAATGCTCAAAAATTTAAGGATACGGTCGAACAAAAATAGAGTCATTGCTCCGCCACTCGCCGTTTAAGGCTCAGGCTCGCAATGACAGGGTAATGACCATGGATAAAAAACTGGAAAATATTGTTCAAGCTTTACAGGAGAAATTTGACGCCTCATTCGAGGAGTTCCGCGGTGAAGTACAAGTTTTCGTGAATGCGGAACACATTGTGGAAGCGTTGACACTCCTGCGAGATAAGTATGATTTTGAACTGCTGTCAGCGATGACAGCCACCGATTATCTGCCTCAACTGTCCCCGCGATTTCATGTCATCTATCAATTGACATCGATGGCGAAAGTCCTGTCGATACAGTTGAGAGTTCCTGTGAATGATGCCAATCCCACGATCCCGACTGCCACTGGCGTGTATGAGGTGGCGAACTGGCGCGAGCGCGAACTTATGGATATGTTTGGCATTATTGCGGAAGGACATCCCGACCCCCGCAAGCTTCTGCTGCCCGAAGATTGGGAAGTTCATCCGCTTCGCAAGGATTTTCCGCTTGGCTATGAAGAAGTACAGTTCACGTTCAATTTCGATGATATTAATTTGCGTAAACGGTACGCAAAGGAATAAATATGTCTCAGCTTGAAGAAGTCAGCATAGATCTCTATAAACACCTGGTGTCAGAGCGCGCTCTGACGGGCGAGACCATGTTGTTGAACATGGGCCCGCAGCATCCCTCCACGCACGGCGTCCTTCGGCTTTTACTGGAGCTTGATGGTGAAACGATCGTAAACGCCATCCCGGACATTGGATACCTCCATACGGGCATTGAAAAGAATATGGAAGCCAAGACCTATCTTAAAGCCGAGGTGATGAGCGACCGTATCGATTACATGAATAACATGGGCAACAACCTCGTGTATTGCATGGCGGTCGAAAAACTGGTGGATCTTGACGTACCCGAACGTGCTCTCACCATCCGTGTGATCCTGGCCGAGCTGGAGCGCATCCAGTCGCACCTGGTCTGGATCGGTACGTTTGGGCTTGACCTGGCCGCGATGTCGATGTTCCTGTATGCGTTTCGTGAACGCGAAATAATCCTGGACATTAAAGAATTAATCTCAGGTCAGCGCATGATGACAACCTTCATCCGCCCGGGTGGAATATGGCGTGATGTCCCGGTGGAATTCGAAGCGGCGGTACGCAACTTCATCAAGATCTTCCCCAAACGTATTGATGAGTATGAATCGCTGCTGACGAAAAACCCACTCTTCCTGGACCGATTGCTTGGCATCGGCAAAATGGACGCGGCGACCGCCCTTCAGCATGGCGTGACCGGCCCGATGCTGCGTGCTTCAGGTGTAAATTGGGATCTGCGCAAGGCGCGTCCGTATATGGGATATGAACAGTACGATTTCAATGTGCCTGTGGCAACCGAAGGTGATACCTATGCGCGTTATATCGTCCGTATTCAGGAATTCCGCGAATCGCTAAAGATCATTGAACAGGCGTTGAACAAACTGCCGATGGGACCTGTGCGCAGTGACAACCGCAAATTTGTCGCACCGCCGCGTTCGGAACTCGGTGTCAGCATGGAAGCGTTGATCCATCATTTCAAGCTGTGGACCGATGGCTTCCCCGCCCCGAAGGGTTCTGTGTATCAGGCAGTTGAATCCCCGCGCGGTGAGCTCGGCGTCTACCTGGAAGGCGATGGCGGCCCCAAACCACATCGTGTTCACTGGCGTACGCCATCCTTTGATAACCTGTCCGTGGTGCCCAAGATTGTTAAAGGACATCTGGTGGCAGATTTGATCGCCATCCTTGCTTCCACTGATATTGTGCTCGGAGATATTGACCGATGAGCCTTGCGAAAAAATACCCGAAGGAAATAAAACAGATCCTTTCAAAATATCCGCCCGAGCACAAACGCTCGGCTGTCATGCCATTGTTATATCTGGCACAGCGTGAAGAAGGCTATCTGACGAAAGCCGCCATGCAGGATGTGGCGCAGATCGTTGACATTACCGAAACAGAGGTCGTTGCGATCGTCGGTTTTTATACGTTGTACCATGAGGAAAAGGGCGGCAAATATCGAATGCAGGTCTGCACAGATCTTCCCTGCGCGTTGCGTGGGGCAGACGAATTCATGAACTCCCTGTGCGCGAACCTGGGCATCAAGGTCGGAGAGACGACCGCGGATGGCTCTGTCACGCTGGAAGCCGTGACCTGTCTGGCCGCCTGTGATAAGGCTCCCATGTTCCAGACACAGGGACCGGATGGGATCAAATATCACGAAAATATGACCGTGGATCGAACGATGGAGTTGATCTCCATATTGAAGAGATCCGTGAGAGAGGTGAGGTAATGGAACACATCCTCCTCCGTCATCGTGATATCGCTGATTTCAATACCCTCAATGTCTACAAAAAGAACGATGGCTTCGCTGCCTATAAGAATGCGGTCACTAAAATGACGCCTACCGAAGTGACCCAGGTGGTCAAAGATTCGGGGCTGCGCGGGCGTGGCGGTGCAGGCTTCCCCACGGGCATGAAGTGGTCCTTCATTGATAACAAGAACTGGCCGCATTATATCGTTGCCAATGCGGACGAGTCTGAGCCCGGCACATTCAAGGACCGCGAGATCATGGAAGGCAATCCGTTCCAATTTTTGGAGGGACTTGCAATTGCCTGCTATGCTGTTGGCGCAAATGTCGCCTACATTTATCTGCGCGGTGAATTCTGGGAGCTGGCCGCCTTCCTCGATCAGAAAATCGCTGAAATGGAAAAGGAAGGTTATCTCGGCGATAAACTTTTTGGTGGTGAGTACTCCCTGCGAATGTACACGCATCTCGGTGCCGGCGCATACATCTGCGGTGAAGAGACTGCCATGCTGGAATCGCTCGAAGGCAAACGCGGGCAGCCGCGCGTTCGTCCGCCGTTCCCGCCCTCGTATGGTCTCTATGGAAAACCGACCGTTATCAATAATGTTGAAACATTTGCCAATGTGCCGCCCATTCTTGCCAGGGGTGCAAATTGGTATAAATCGCTTGGCACTGCGGATAGCGCCGGCGTCAAGGTCTTCTCGCTTTCGGGACGCGTCCGAAAGCCGGGTAATTATGAACTGCCATTTGGTACAACCTTCCGCGAGTTGATCTACACCTACGGTGGCGGCGTCCAGGACTCACGTTCTGTCAAAGCCATTATGCCGGCAGGGGCATCCTCTTCATTGATCCTTGTGAATGATGAAAAGGTTCTCGACACACCCATGGATTACGCCAGCGTCCGCACCATTGGCGCAGACCTTGGGTCTGCTTCCGTGATCGTGATCGACGACACGGTTCGGATGGACTGGCTGGTCAACAAAACTGTCCACTTCTTTAACCATGAATCATGCGGCAAGTGCACGCCGTGCCGTGAAGGCACGTACTGGATGTCCAACATTACGGAACGTATCCGCGAAGGACGCGGTGTACCGGGTGACGTGGATCTTTTACTTAATGTGGCGAAACAAATGCAGGGAAAATGTTTGTGCGCCCTGGGTGAATTTTCAACCATGGCAGTGGTCACAGGCATTGAGCGCTTCCCTGAGGATTTCAAAAAAGCTGTGAGCAAGGCTTAACGGAGAACTATGTCAAAACAGGTAACGCTCACAATTGACGGGATACAGGTGACGGTTCCAGAGGGAATCGTGGTGGCAGATGCCGCGAAGATGGTCGGCATCGATATCCCCGTCTTTTGTCATCATCCAAAACTCGAACCCGTCGGCATGTGCCGCATGTGTCTCGTGGAGATCGGACGTCCTGTCCGTGACCGGGCAACGGGCGAATTCGTCATCGAGAATGGCGCGCCGAAGATCCAGTTCATGCCCAAGCTTGAAACGGCTTGTACGAATAAGGTGGAAGATGGCATGGTGGTGCTGACTCAGACAGAGAAATCCAGGGAGGGGCAGAGGAGCACGGTGGAATTCCTGCTTACCTCGCACCCGTTGGATTGCCCGGTCTGTGACAAGGGCGGCGAGTGTCCCCTGCAGAATCTCACCATGGCGCATGGGCCTGGCAAGAGCCGTTTCATCTATGACGAAAAGCTGCGGTTGGGCAAGCATGTTCCGCTTGGTAACTTGATCGTGCTGGATCAGGAACGCTGCATCCAATGTGCACGCTGCATCCGCTTCCAGAATGAGATCGTGGGCGATGCGGTGATTGATTTCGATGACCGCGGGCGCGGGACGAAGATCGTCTCCTTCTCGGACCCCGGGTTTGATTCCGTTTTTTCAGGGAACACCACCGATATCTGTCCCGTCGGCGCGTTGACGACGCGGGACTTCCGCTTTGAAGCGCGCCCCTGGGAGCTGGATGCGCAGGCTTCGATCTGCACGCAGTGCGCTGTGGGATGCAACACAACGCTGAACACGCGGCGTGAACCACGTGCAGGCGGCGATATTACGGTACAGCGTGTCATGCCTCGTCAGAACGAGGAAGTGAATGAGATCTGGATCTGTGACAAAGGTCGCTTTGCCTATCACTATGCTGAAAGCAGGAAGCGGCTCGCCCGGCCAAGGGTCCGCCAGGACGCGAAACTTGTCAGCGCTTCCTGGGATGCTGCGACCCGGCTCGCAGCAGAGAATTTCCTCAAAGCCAGGAATGATTTTGTGGTATTGGTCTCGGGCAGGCTCTCCAATGAAGACCTGTTCAACGTAAAGACTCTTGTGGAACAATCAGAAGGCACTGGCTATCTCTACTCACTCATGGGCGGCGGGGAAGTGACTTCTCTGGTGGGTATGAGCGGTGGCTCGAATTTTGCGAACATGGGCAGGGGCACGACGATCGTCGTTGTCGCTTCCGACTTATACGAGGAAGCACCTATTTGGTACCTGCGTGTGAAACAGGCAGCCGACCGCGGCGCGACCCTGATCGTATTGAACCCGCGCGCGACAAAACTTGACCGCTTTTCTTCGTATGTTGTCCGCTATGCGTATGGCGATGAAATGAAGAGTGTCCGGGACCTCAGCCGCAAGACAAAGATCGGCGATGCCTTCACTCAGGCGGAAAATGCCGTCATCCTCTTTGGCAGTGATGGGCTGGGGATTGCAGGTTCAGCAGGCCTGGCTTCTGCATGTGCAAAGGTATTGCAGGACGGCGGGCATGCTGGCAAGCCCAACAACGGATTGATCGGTGTGTGGGAACGTGCCAACGATCAGGGTGCATGGGAAATCGGCTTCAAGGTTGAGGAAAATCTGGCAGAAGCGATCCAGGGCAAGACTGTTTACATTATCGGTGCGGACCCCGTCAGTGATGACCCGAACCTGGCGAAGGCTCTCGAAGGGGCAGCCTTTGTGGTGGTTCAGGATGTTATGGAAACGGCGACAACTCAAATTGCGGATGTCGTCCTGCCTGCCCAGGCATTCACAGAACGGGATGGCACGTTCACATCAGGTGAGCGACGCGTGCAACGCTTCTATCCGGCCGTACCCGTAACGGGCGAAGCCAAGCCGGATTACGCCATTACATCACAGATCGCCAGCCATATGGGCGTCACCCTGGAAGGCACCTCCGTTTCAGCGTTGTTTGATGGTCTGGCCAAGTCTGTCAAATCATTTGAAGGCTTGAGCTATGCCAGGCTGACGGAAGTACGACCGCAGTGGCCCATTGTCGGGCGCGGCGACATGTACTATGGCGGCACAACCTACGAAAACAAACATGGGATGGGTGCACAGCTGTCAGCCGCCGCAACGCGCGGCGAAACGGTGGACATTCCACAGATCGACAAGGAAGCGGCTCCACGTCCGAAGGAAAAGGAATTGCTGGCTGTCCCGATCACACGGTTATATGATCGCGGAACCACTGTCATGATGTCTGCGGATCTGTTGCGCGACCGCATTGGCGGGGCGACCATCGCTTTGCATCCAGATGCTGCGCAGAATTTGGGTGTGGAAGAGGGGCAGGTGGTGAACGTCAGTTTCGATGGCGTGAACGGTGACGCGGTCGTCAAACTGGATGACACAATCTCGGTGGGTGTTGCGTTGATCCCGCGCAGCATGGGGCTTGCGATCCGTGAGCCTGTGCCTGCAAACGTGCGTCCACAAAGGTGAAATGATGATATCAGATTGGACTCTCTGGCTGGAATGGGTGATCAAGGCTCTGGTGGTGACGCTGGCGTTGTTGACAGGCTTTGCCTATCTGACATGGTATGAACGGCGGGCGCTGGCACGTATCCAGGTGCGTATCGGGCCAAATCGCGCCGGACCGTTCGGTTTGCTTCAGCCAATTGCTGATGCAGTCAAGCTGATCTTCAAGGAGGAATTGACGCCGGGCAAGGCGGACAGGATCATGTTCTTCTGGGCTCCCGTTGTGACGCTGGTGCCTTCGATCATTATCGCGGCGGTCATCCCGTGGGGAACTTCATTCACTGCATTCGGACGAACGATCACTCTGTACGTGGCGGATATCAACGTCGGCGTGTTGTACCTGATGTCCATTGCCTCGATCGCGGTGTATGGGATCGTGCTTGCGGGCTGGTCGTCAAATAACAAGTATGCGATGCTGGGCGGCCTGCGTTCCTCTGCACAGATGATCTCGTATGAGCTGTCGTTGGGGCTCTCGTTTGCGACCAGCATCATTCTTGCGGATTCGATGCGCCTGCTCGATATTGTCGAAGCACAAAGGAATATGTGGTTCGTGGTGATCCAGCCTGTGGGGGCGGTGATCTTCTGGATCGCGACCCTGGCGGAAGTGAACCGCGCTCCTTTCGATATGCCGGAGGCTGAACAGGAATTGACCGCCGGGTATCATAGTGAATATTCCGGCATGAAATTCGCCCTGTTCTTTATGGCGGAATATCAGAAGATGATCGTCATCTGTGCCATTGCCGCGACGTTGTATTTTGGCGGTTTCCGTGAGTTCGGGTTCCTAAGAGATACGTTTTTTAGCGTGGATTACACATGGACGCTCGGTTCGTGGCAGATCACCAATTGGTTCCTGGGTCCTGTCTATCTTCTGCTGAAGGTCATTGCCCTGTTGTTCGGCATGATCTGGGTACGCGCCACCTGGCCGCGCATCCGCTATGACCGCCTGATGTCGTTTGGCTGGAAGGTCATGCTGCCCATATCCCTGGCGATCACATTCATTACCGCGGCCGGTATTTTGCTGGCGCAGGAACTGAATAATCAGTTGTATTTCTGGGCCATCCCTTTTGTTTCCATCCTTGTGGGTTTGTTTACTGTTGTGATGATTTCCCGTGAATTGAGGAGAAAAGCCTATGAGCGTGCTTGATCCCGTTATTGAACTGGTACGTGGGCTGGGTACCACGCTTAAGATGATGTTCGAGCGCCCGGGGACCTATCAATATCCCGAGCAGAAGCGCCCGGTACGTCCGCGTTTCCGTGGGCGTCATGTTTTGAAGCGCTATGACAATGGTCTTGAAAAATGCATTGGATGTTCGCTGTGCGCGGCAGCCTGCCCTGCAGATGCGATCTTCGTGGAAGCCTCTGAGAACACGGATGAGAAACGCTTCTCACCCGGAGAACGGTATGCCTCCACCTACGAGATCAATATGCTCCGCTGCATCTTCTGTGGCTTCTGTGAAGAAGCCTGCCCGACGGAGGCGATCGTACTTGGCGACAACTATGAGCTCTCCTTCTATGACCGCCGCTCGGCCATCTATACCAAGGAAATGCTGCTCGAGTCTGTCCCGACCGTGGATATGACCACGCCGCAGGAAGTGCAGCCGGGTAAATACGACAGGCGGTCCGTGCCTGAAATGAAAGATCCCACGGATTAGAAGAAAGGTAGACACGTACACAAGTAGACATACAAACCGGTAAACATGTAACTCTGTATACCTGTGTACCTGCATAACACACCTATGACCATCGACCTCATTTTGTTCCTTGTCCTTGCCCTCGTTGCCATCGCCACCGCCATTGGCATGTTGATGAGTCGCAATGCAATTTATTCAGCGTTGTTTCTTGTCCTGAATTTCGTCACAGTGGCTGTGTTCTACCTGCTTCTGGGCGCACCATTCATCGCCATGTCGCAGGTGACAGTGTACGCAGGCGCGATCATGGTACTGTTCCTGTTTGTGATCATGCTGCTGGGTGCAGAAAGTTTGCCCCAGGCGGAAGTATTGCCCTGGCAGAGACCCTTCGCAATCGCTCTGTCTGTCATTCTTGTGGGGGAGGCGGCATATCTTCTGATCACGCGCGCCCGGCCCGCAGGCGATGTTATTCCACCAGGTCAGGCAGCCAACACCATGGATAACCTCCGTGAGCTGGGCATGGTGCTGTTCACCCAGTATCTTCTGCCGTTTGAGATCACATCTGTTTTGTTGCTGGTTGCGATGGTTGGCGCCATTGTGCTGATCCGAAAAGAAAAAAGGGTGCGCTAGAACATGGTCCCGATTAATTATTACATCATTCTTTCTGCAATACTGTTCACGCTTGGGGCGCTCGGTGTGCTCGTTCGCCGAAATGCGCTGATTATTTTCATGTCAGTGGAGTTGATGCTGAACGCCGCGAACCTGGCAATGGTCGCGTTCAGCAGCGTGCTCAAAAGCTTTAGTGGACAGATATTTGTGTTCTTCGTGATCGCAGTCGCCGCGGCGGAAGTTGCCGTGGGGCTCGCCTTGATCGTCGAGATCTTCAAGTCCAAGCGCAGCATCGACGTGGACCAGATGAACAGTATGAAGGGTTAAGCATGCAATTAAGCGAAGCAGTAAATACAGGTTTTGCCTTCCTTGCCCCGTGGCTGGTCTTTGCGCCGCTCATCGGCTTATTGATCAATCTCCTTGCAGGTGATTGGTTCATGAGACACGCCTGGGGTGAAAAAGCTGTTGGTGCGGTGGCGAGTCTTGCATCGGGCGCGGCATTCGTCATTTCGGTATTGCTGGCGTATACGGTATCAGCCAGTCACGGCGAAGTGATCCGCTGGAAACTTGCGGAGTGGATCCATATCGGGACGCTGAATCTCGACTGGACGTTCCGTGTCGACTCGCTATCCACCACGATGATGCTGGTCGTCTCGGGCGTTGGGACTCTTATCCACATCTACGCCATTGGATATATGCACGAGGACGTCCGCTTCAAGAACGATGTGGGACGCTTCCGCCGCTTCTTCCTGTTCCTGAACCTGTTCATCGCCATGATGATGATCCTCGTCTCAGGCGACTCCTACCTGATGCTTTTCGTCGGCTGGGAGGGAGTGGGACTTTGCTCGTTCCTGCTGATCGGCTTCTGGTACGAACTGGATACGCTCGGCCGTCCCTCGTGGGCGAACTCGAACGCTGCGAAGAAGGCCTTCATCACCAACCGCGTCGGTGATTTTGGTTTCCTGATCGCGGCCTTCCTGATGTTCTGGCATCTGGGAAACAGCTTCCAGTTCGATCAGGTCTTTGAAGCCGCGAAGACAGCGCCGCCAGGAATTATTGTTGCCATTACTTTGTTCATGCTCATAGGTGTTGCCGGGAAATCGGCGCAGATACCGCTGTACGTCTGGCTCCCAGACGCCATGGCCGGCCCGACTCCTGTTTCGGCGTTGATCCATGCTGCAACGATGGTGACCGCAGGCGTGTACCTTGTCACTCGTTCCGCTGAACTTTATATGCTTGTTCCCAATGCGCAATACATCGTCGCGTTGACGGGTGCGATCACCGCGCTTTTTGCCGCGACGATTGCCGTCGGGCAGTATGACATCAAGAAGGTGCTGGCGTACTCAACCATCAGTCAGCTTGGGTTTATGGTTGCCGCGGTGGGAATGGGCGCGTTCGTGGCGGGCATGTTCCATCTCATCACACATGCCTTCTTCAAGGCTTTGTTGTTCCTTTCGGCTGGCTCTGTCATTCTCGGCGTGGAGCGCGGGCATCACCATCTGGCCCATGGTCAGCATAAAGAGAAGCACGGTAAAGGAAAAGTAAAGCATGCCTTCAGAAAAGGCGGGGTGAAGAAGGAAGAAAGAGTACAGGAGGATCACGGCCAGGAAGTCTTTGACCCCGGCGACATGCGCAACATGGGCGGGCTTCGCAGGACCATGCCTGTCACGTTCTGGCTTTATATCATCGGCACCCTTGCGCTTGCCGGCATTGTCCCGTTTGCGGGATTCTGGTCGAAGGATGAGATCCTGCTGGATGCGAGT
>JANMSY010000657.1:0-2092 GCA_031389865.1 Anaerolineales bacterium
TCAGGCCGTTCAGGCCGTTCAGATCAGGCGCATTATGCAGCTGCCAAGTGCGCGGTTATCAGCCTCACCCAATCGGCGGCACTCTCTTTTGCATCACAAGGTATTACGGTTAATGCGATCTGCCCGGGCGTGGTTGATACACCCATGACAAGCGGGATCCACGAAATTCGGTCGGCCGCCCTCGGAATCACGCCGGAAGAATCACTGGCGCGGATGGTTGCCAAGATCCCCCTTGGCCGTTTGGAAAAGACCGATGATGTTGCCGGGGTCGTTTCGTTTTTGTGTTCGTCAGATGCTGCCTATATCACTGGCCAATCGCTCAACGTGTGCGGTGGGATGGAAATGAATTGATGACCCTGCCTCACGTCGCCGACATCGAAGCTGGAGAATGGCAGGAGCATGCACGCTTTCCCGGCATCTATGTGAAGAGTTTGCTGACGTCCGCAGACAACCCATTGGCCACTGTCAATGTAGTACAGGTGCCACCCGGTGGCAAAATTGGACGTCACCGCCATGCGCAACAACTTGAAACAGTCTGGGTTATCCAAGGGAATGCGATCCTGACTTTAGATCAAACGGAGGTGCCTATCAGAGATGGACAGATAATCGCCATACCGATCAAACTTGAACATGCTTTGCGAAATGAAGGTCAGGCTGTGGTGAAACTGCTAACCTTCTTTACTCCGCCACTTATATGAACATGAATAAAAAAAAGCGGCACATACCAGTGCTGTACGCCAAGTTAAGAATAACCAGCTTGACGGCAAGCAGTTTCACGAGGCATAGTTTTACCTCCTTGCCGTAGATACGAACCCGCTGCACGCAGGTGATCATTTCTGTACAGGAAAGGAACCAGCCTATGACCTGATGTATGTGCCGCTTGATGCTAATTGTAAACTATCTCAGAACTAAAAAGCCCTATTCATATTACCCAGGAAAGAAGGAGAGATTTCATGAATAGCAAGAACATGCTGGTCAAATTATTAAGCATAATGATCGTCTGCGGAGTGCTGATTTCAGCCTGCGGCGCCCCTGCAACCGTAGCTCCCGCAACTGAAGCTGCCACTACTGAAGCCCCGGCTGCAACCGAAGCTCCAGCCGCGACTGAGGCGCCAGCGACCGAAGCGCCCGCGGGTAAGATATACGAGGGTGTTACCATCGACATTCTCACCTTTGTAGGACCCCAGGTTGCTGAACCGCTTCAGCGCCGCGGCCCGGATTTCACAGAACTCACTGGTGCGACCGTCAATATCGTCACAGTGCCTAACAGCGAGTTATACCAAAAGGTTCTGACCGATGCTGTATCAGGAACGAATGCGTATGACGGTTACCTCTTCGCTCCAGCCTGGGTTGTGGACTTCGCCCCGGCTGGTTTAATCGAAGACCTCACGCCTTATGTTGAAGCAGATGCAGCCCTGGAATGGGATGATGTTGCGCCATTCTTCCGCGACTTCAACTCGTATAATGGCAAGGTGTACAGCATCCCGCTGGATGGCGACATGCATATGGTCTATTATCGAATCGACTCATTGGAAGAAGCTGGTCTCGAGCCTCCCAAGACTTGGGACGACTACCTGGCCGTCGCAAAAGCCCTTAACGGCACGGACCTTAATGGTGACGGCGAAGGTGATTATGGTTCCTGTATTTCCAAGGCCCCAGCGCAACAATCCTATTGGTGGATCTGGTCTATTGCGGCGCCCTACATTCAAAGCCAGGGAAGCAGCCAGGGTCCCTTCTTCAATACCGCGGATATGACTCCACTTGTAAACAATGATGCCTTCAAACGCGCTCTGGAAGTTTACAAGGAAACCGGGTTATATGGTCCGCCCGATGAAACAAACCAGGGCGTCGGCGATTCGCGTGGTCTGTTCCTGGCCGGCCGCTGTGCTCTGACCATGGACTGGGGCGATATTGGCCCACTCGCGATCGATGCCGCAAACTCCAAGGTCGTAGACAAGACCGGCGCGATCCAGAACCCCGGCTCCACCGAAGTGCTGGATTGGGAGACCGGCAAGCTGGTTGCCTGTGATGCGACAACCTGTCCGCACGCGGTGGACGGCGTGAATCATGCACCGTTCGCCTCCTTTGGTGG
>JANMSY010000661.1:0-2137 GCA_031389865.1 Anaerolineales bacterium
TCTATTCCTGTGATCACGTACTCATTTCTACTCACGGCGATCATGCTCTGGTTACTGTTATGAAACGCGCTGAACTCCTTTCCCGTTTATTGATCATCGCAGGGCTTGTGCTTGCGATTGGTGCACCGTTGCTGTTGTGGATGCGTACGCCGTTGATCCATGTCAGCATGGCAGAAGAGGGTGGCTGGCATCCGGATACTCTGAAAGCAGAGGTTGGAAAGCCTGTGGAATTACACCTCACTTCGGATGATGTTGTGCACGGATTTGCGGTTGGTCAGATGGACATGGAAAGCGTGGACGTTCTTCCGGGCAAAGTGACCGACCTTACGTTGACCTTCGATAAGCCCGGCTCCTACACGTTCTACTGCACACGCTGGTGTGGACTCAACCACTGGCGTATGCGCGGCACGATCGAAGTCAGCGGTTCACCTTCGGATCCGAACCCTGTTTCGGTTCCGTTGTATGTGACTCTCGGCCTCGACATTGACGCTCCGCACGATGCGCCCGTCATACCCAGCAGTCAGCCGTCCGCGATCAGCAGTCAGCTTCTGACAATGGATCTCCCAATAGACCGATCCGCAGACTACTATCGCACGCATTCACCTTTCGAGGTGTATGAAGGGTTGAGCGGCGCCTCACTGACCCAGGCACAACGCTGGAATGTGGCAGCGGCTATTTGGCGGTCGAACACCACGCCCGAATCGCTTGCAAACGGGCAAAAGCTTTACGCACAAAACTGCGCGGCCTGTCATGGCGAGAACGGCGCGGGTGATGGCGTTTTTGCCGATGACCTCGCCGTAGCCGGCGAATCATCCATGCGGACGATGAGCGGCGCAGAGGACATGATGATGCAAACACCCGTGGATTTCACCGAACCAACTAGCATGCTCGGTGCAAGTCCCGCGCTATTGCAGGGAAAGGTCCTGCGTGGGGGCATGGGCACAGGCATGCCAATGTGGGGTTCGATTTTTACCGAGGACCAGATCTGGGATTTGATCGCTTATTTATATTCTTTTCAGTTTGAACATTACGAGCAGGGAGTGAGTCAATGAGCAGGAAACACAAGAGACAAAAACAAAGAAAAGCCTTTGCGCGGCCGCTTCTGATGATTGGCGGCATTCTGTTGATCCTCGCTGCGCTCTTTTTCATAAATCAAGATGGAGATCAGGGCGGGATGCCAGCGATTGCAGTGGACCAACAAAAAATCGATTACGGCAATGTGAAGTTTGGTGTCAACAAAACCTTTGCGGTCAAAGTGACAAACACTGGCGACACTACATTGCGATTCACGGAAGAGCCGTACATTGAAGTACTGGAGGGCTGCTGACCTCCCGAGCTAACCATCGGTTCGATGGTACTCAGCCCCGCTGAAAGCACAATCGTAGAATCTGGCGTGTTCATGATGCACGAAGGCATGGATGGCCCGCATAACTTTGCAGTGCATTTGAAAACGAACGACCCCACAAATCCCGATGTGATTGTCAACGTATTGTCCAACTGGATTCCGTAAAGCTCCATCAATCAAAACAGCGACAGGTCTTTTGTCTGTCGCTGTTCACGATGAGCAATGGTTGGCCATACCGTGTTAGTTGGTTACTGTTGACCCGATAGTGCTGTAGTCAAGTGGCCGCTTATTTGAAAGCCGTTGTCGAATGAATTGTGCTGAGCGCCTGCATACGTCGTAATTCATCTCCCGCGGGTGTGGAGTTTGGATTCAGTGTATAAGCCCGCTGCAGATCTTCAATCGCACCCGCCCGGTCACCCAGAGCTTCCTTCGCCATTCCGCGCCAGTAGTATGTTTCTTCGAGCACAGGTTTGTCGACATTAATCAATGTTGCATGCGCCAGATTAATGACATCCTGATAGCGGCCAGCCTGATAGTAAGCGACATAGGGGCCATCCTGGTACCACAACAGACGCCAGGGTCGTTCCTCCATGGGAAGAGTCGCATACATGGCGAAGGCTGTATCGTAGGCCTGAGCCCCCGCAGCGTACTCCTGAAGGAATACCAGGTTTGTGCCGCGATTAAACCAGGCGAAGAATTGTTCACGCCCACTCAAATTCGCAGTTTCCACCAGTGCCAGTTCAGCGGCGGATTGGAAATTCCTCTGAGGGTCACTCTGCCGGCCCAGGATGG
>JANMSY010000680.1:0-13114 GCA_031389865.1 Anaerolineales bacterium
GTTTTGGCTCACGCCATTGTGAACGAAGGCCTCAAAGCCCTCGAAGCCGGTTTCAATCCGATGTTCATCAAGCATGGCATCGAGTTGGCTACCGCAACCGTTGTGGAAGAACTCCGCAAGATGTCGGTCAAGATCGACACCCGCGAGGAGATCGCCTCCGTCGCCACCAACTCTGCCGCAGATGAAGAGATCGGTGAATTGATCGCAGACGTGATGGACAAGGTTGGTAAAGACGGCGTCATCACCGTGGAAGAATCCAAGTCCCTGCAGTTCGAAACTGAATTCGTGGAAGGTATGCAGTTCGACCGTGGTTACCTCTCCGCCTATTTCATCACCAGCGCGGACAAAATGGAAGCCGTGATCTCCGATGCATATGTGCTCATCAACGAGAAGAAGATCTCTGCTGCACAGGATATCGTTCCTTTGCTCGAGAAACTCGTCCAGATCGGCAAGCGCGAACTCGTCATCATCGCTGAAGATGTTGATGGTGAAGCCCTCGCCACTCTCGTATTGAACAAACTGCGCGGCATGTTGAACGTGCTCGCGATCAAGGCTCCTGGCTTTGGTGATCGCCGCAAGGCCATGTTGCAGGATATTGCCGCCCTGACCGGTGGTACCGTTATCTCAGAAGAGACCGGCCGCAAGCTCGAGACCGCAACCCTTCAGGACCTGGGTCGCGCCGAGAAGGTTGTCGCTGATAAAGAGAACACCACCATCATTGGCGGCAAAGGCAAGAAGGGCGATATCGAAGGCCGCATCAAGGAAATCCGCACCGAGATCGACAAGAGCACCAGTGACTATGACAAGGAAAAGCTTCAGGAACGCCTTGCCAAGTTGAGCGGTGGCGTCGCCATCATCCGTGTTGGTGCAGCGACTGAGACCGAGATGAAAGAAAAGAAGCACCGTGTGGAAGATGCTCTCTCCGCAGCCCGCGCCGCCGTGGAAGAAGGCATCGTGCCCGGTGGTGAGATCTCCCTCATCAATGCATCCACCAAGCTCGAGAAGCTCAAAGCTGACAATGAAGAAGCCCAGGTTGGCGTCAACATCGTCCGCAAAGCTCTCGAAGCCCCGATCCGCAAGCTCGCTTCCAATGCTGGCCAGGATGGTTCCGTCATCATTGACACCGTCCGCCGCACGGCCATCGAGAAGAAGAACAAGAACATCGGCTACAACGTGCTCACCGGCAAGTATGTGGACATGATCGTCGCCGGCGTTATTGACCCGGTCAAGGTTGTGCGCGGCGCGCTTGAAAACGCCGCATCCATCGCTGCCATGATCCTCACCACAGACGTGCTCATCACGGACCTGCCTGAGAGGGACAAGGCTCCTTCCATGCCTCCTGGTGGCATGGGTGGTATGGACTACTAAACCGTACCTGACTGCAATCAAAACCTTGCGAGGGTTCCAAACCCTCGCAAGGTTTTTTATTCGATTGGTATAATCGGGGGGCGATGTTTCCTCACAGCAAAAAATTCGTTCGGATCCTTTTGACGCTCCTGACCGCACTCGGACTCTCCGCGTGCGCTTCTCTTATCAAGCCTGAACCCGCCCTTCGGGCGTCCACGCCCACGGCGACATTTACTCCTGAGCCGCCCACCGCCACGCCTGAGCCTCTGGCATTGACCGTTAATGGAGAGGGCATCAGCGTGGCAGAGTTCGACGCCGAGGTGGCGCGCTATCTCACCGCGCAGGAAGCGCTTGGCAAAACCGTCGCTTCCGCAGACGCCGCCAGCGCGGTGATCGAAGACATCACCGCACAACTACTGCTCGCCCAGGCCGCACGCGCCGAAGGGTTCAGCCTCGATGAGCCTGCCTTGCAGGCACGCGTGGACTCGCTCGCCGCGCAAATTGGCGGGGCAGACGCGCTTTCAGCGTGGCAATCAGAGCATGGGTACAGCGACCAGGAGTTTCGGTCCGCGTTGAAGCGTGGAGCGGAGTCCGCCTGGATGCGTGATAAAGTCATTGCCACGGTCCCCAGTACTGCCGAGCAGGTACACGTCCAGCAAATTCTGCTCTATAATCAAGACACGGCGCAAAGCTTTGTCACACAACTGAATGGTGGAGCCGACTTCGATGAATTGGCCTTGCGTGCAGACCCACTGACGCGCGGCGATCTGGGATGGGTACCGCAGGGTTATTTGCTGGATCAAAGAATTGAAGAGGCTGCATTTGCCCTGTCAGTCGGCGGTCACAGCGAGGTGATCGCAACGGACGTGGGATTTCATATTATAAGAATTCTTGCGCGCGAGCCAGCCCGTCCGGTTTCACCTGATGCCTACCTGGCTTTACAGGAGCTGGCATTGAAGAAATGGGTCGAAGAACAACGCCAGCAGGCAACTATTGTTCTTGCACCAGGTTGATCGTATTATGGATAGGCGACTGTTACCTTTTGTCAGTCTAATGGAGCAATGTAGATGAGCGACGATTTTAACTTCGACGGAAAACCATCACGGGCACGCAGCAGTTCCATGCAATTATGGGACATGCTTTCCATACTTGTATTGATCCTCACCGCCTGCATGGTGGGCTACTTCGTACTTGTCTTTCTCAATCCACAATCCCCGTTCAACTTCCTGCCCCCCGGCGGGCGCGGTTCACAGTTCCCCACGTTAACCGTCACCCCCATTCAACTCCAGTCCACGTGGACACCCAGTCCCACGCTCGAATTGACTCCCAGCAACACGCCTCGCCCAACGTTCACGCCCTTCTTTACGAATACGCCGTTTTCGCTGGTTCCCCCAACCAAGACAGAAAAGCCAAGCGCTACACCCAAGGCGCCTTTTACCGCATCTTCTCAACAAGTGGAAAGCACCGTGATCCACCCGGACCTGGCTTGCAATTGGGCAGGCATTGGTGGGACGGTTGTGGATGTGAATGGCAGTCATGTGGTTGGAACAGTGGTTGTGCTGCGCGGCACCTTGAACGGGAACACCGTTGAGCAACAGACCGTCACCGGTATCAACAAGGAATATGGTCAATCAGGCTATGAATTCGTGATCGGCAACGTCCCTGTGGAAACGAAGGGCACGTTGTATATCCAACTGGTGGACCTGCAGAATATCCCCCTTTCCGACAAGGTCCTCATCAATACATCGAGTGACTGTGGCAAGAACCTGGTTCTGGTAAGGTTCAAGAAGAATAGATAAATAGAAAACAAGGACGGGCAGCTGCCCGTCCTTGTTTTCTATACTGCCAGGTTCCAGTGTTCGTACTTCTTATTCTTTCCGCGTAGTATATCTTCATACATGGTTCGCAGCTGTGTTGTCACAGGTCCCATCACGCCCGCGCCCACCGCACGATGGTCGATCCTGGTCACCGCGACGATCTGCGCAGCGGTGCCGGTCATGAATATTTCCTCGCAGATGAACGTTTCCGTGCGGTCAATGGAGCGTTCCACTACAGTGAGTCCCAGTTCGTCGCGCGCCAGCTCGATCACAGAACGACGCGTGATCCCCTCCAGGATATTATCCGTTACCGGCGGCGTGACCAGGACTCCATCGCGCAGCATGAAAATATTCATGGCCGAACCTTCGGAGATGTGACCATTATTATCCAACACCAGTGCTTCATCGAACCCTGAGCGGTTCGCATCTGTTTTGATCAGCGCCGAGTTTGCATATGCGCCTGACACCTTGCCGCGTGCAGGGATGGCGTTATCGTCAATGCGCCGCCACGAGGAAACGGTTACATGCGCGCTGGTATCGTTCTTTACATATGGCTCATATGCCATCACGAACATGCAGAACTCATCCTTCAGGTCGTGCAGTTTCACGCCAATGCCCAGATCTGCCTTGTAAAAGTTGGGGCGCATGTAAATATCCTGCTGCCAGTGATCGGTGCGCAGGAGATCGAGCGCGACTTCTATCAGGCTCTCCTCATCATATTTTGTCTTCATTGCCAGCATGCGCGCCGAATGCAGCAAGCGCCGAAAATGGTCATAGGGACGAAAAACGAAGAGATGTTTCTTCTCTTCGTTCCAATAGGCCCGCATGCCACCGAATACAGATGTACCATACAAAAAACCGTGGGTTGCGATATTAATTTTTGCGTCCGAAAGCGGGACGATCTTTCCCTCAAAAAAAGCATGTTTCGAGAGATCCACCAGGCACCTCCAAATTTAAATAGGACCAGCTCTTACAAAAGAATTATACCTGATTCAGTCCGCTTCATTTTGTCATTGCGAGCCGTAGGCGAAGCAATACTTGCATCTGCGGGTGTGACAGGTAATGGTTGTAAAAAGTGGCGACGCAATCGCTCGCCACTTTTATTACACCGCTATAATCCAATGCTCGTACTTTTTATTCTTCCTGTATTACTCCCACAAATCATGGTTTGTCGATTCTCTTGAGGGGTTCTCCAACAAGCCAATATGGTCCAGGACATTCAATGGGGATTGGTTCCTTCAAATACTTCTCTATTTCTGTAGGAGCCATACCACCCCCAATTTCCACGTAGTCGTCAACGCTTGCCAGTACTTCACTTGTATGAGCGTCAATCACCTGCAAAACTCCCTGCTCCCGGCGAGTTGCAAAATTCTTGTCCCAGATGAGCAAAAAATTGTCTCCAGTTGCTAAATTTGCTTTACTTACTCGTAAACATCCATTCTCCAGCACTAATTCACCTGTGACCAGAAAGTCGACATTACCGATCGGAGTAGCCACTTGAGGGAAGTGAGCATCGGGTGATGGTGCAGTTGTCGAAGTGCTCGTAGGGACGCTTGTTTCCCGATTTACACAGGCAGTTACTGATAAAAAGATAACTATGAATTTTAATAGATGTTTCCGCATGATTCCATTTCCCTTTATGGCAAATTAAGAGCCTATCCGAAAATTAACCATGTCGTTGCGAGGAGGGCGCTCTCCCCGACAAAGCAATCTCCCAAAAACTAGATTTTGCCTGATGAAAAGGAGATTGCTTCACCGCCAAAGAACAAAAGCGGCGGTTCGCAACGACATATCCAGAAAGATCATTGAATTTTAGGATAGATTCTATGTGTTCTTACAAACAAGCCAGCCATTTGTGCGCGAGTGACATAGCTATCGGGACAGAAGTAGCCTCCCCCGCACCCACTGGAGATCCCCTCAACCGCCAGTTGTTTAATAAACGCAGCAGCCCAATGGTTCGTGGGAACATCATCGAAGCCGGTGCTATTTCCCACAGGAGGCGGGACCAGCTCTTACAAAAGAATTATACCGGATTCAATCCGCTTCATTTTCTGGTTGGAAGCATGGAGGCGTGTAGACGAGTTAAGCAGAACCCTGTATGGCAAATGCAACCGCCTGTTCCATGGTCATGGCACGACCTTTGGTTTGCAGAGCCTCAAATGTAGATTGACCTAATTGGGTGCGCATATCTTTCATGTTTGGCTCATCAGCGCTGAATGCTATTTCAAGAGAATTTGCCAGGGCCTCTGCGGCGCCCAGTAACCTGACGGCATTGACCAAATCACCCTGACCAAATAATGCCATCCCAAATAACTCCAGCATAATGGATATGAGACGTTTATCCTTTGCTTCCATAGCCAGTATTATGGTCTGCCCTGCCAGTTCCTTTGTTCGCCCGTATTCTTGTTGCGAATATGCCAGCGATGCCAGACGGGCAAGGACATAACTTTTATCCCAATTTCCCTCCTGGTTAGGTACGTCACGCATCTCATTGAAGTATCTTTCGGCCTGTTGGAAATTGTTTTGTTTTATCGCCAGAATGCCAATATCGTCGAGGATATACGCCGTTACAGCTGCATGCCCGGATGCGCGTGACACAGCCAGCCCTTCCTCTAAAAAAGTTTGAGCACGTGGGCAATCACCGCGGTTCAAGGCTGCTCCGCCCAGATGATGCAAAGACATGGCGATGCCCCATGCATCGTCCAGTTCGCGTGCGAGTGCCAGGCTTAGTTCGGAAAAAGATACGATCTCTGCATCGTCGCCGCGTCCTATTGCGTTGGATGCAGCACCGACCAGCAGCCTCATTTTGATGAAGGGGGTACAGTCATTACTTGATAACAATGCCACTTCATACCATTGACGCGCTTCAATGAAATGAGCGTGCATAAACCAGAAAAGCCATAATGCTGCTGCAAGACGAAACCCCGCTTCCGTTTTATTTCCAACTCCCCAGCGCAATGCCGCTCGCAAATTATCCGATTCAATTTCCAGACGTTCCAACAAAATCGCCTGCACTGATCCGTGAAGGTTGGTCTCTGCTTTCTCTGAGAGTTCCATAAAAAAGCCGAGATGACGGTCTCGGGTGGACATGGTTTCATGGTGTTCAGATAATTTCTCACTGGCGTATTGTCGAATGGTGACCAGCATGTGATAACGCAATTGACCGGCTTGTTCCTGCACAAAGACCAGTGATTTTTCAAGCAGACGAGTCAGTAATGCAGGTATAGGATCCGTACCAAGGATTCCATCGGAACAAATGGATTGCGCTTCTTCCAATGTCCAGCCTCCTGCAAAGACTGAGAGACGGCGAAATAAGATTTGTTCTTTTTCAGGCAGTGAATCGTAACTCCAGCCGATGGCGTTGAATAATTTCTTTTGACGTGCAGGCACGGCGCGCATGCCGTCGGCTGAGAGGACAAATTGATCGGTCAATTGTAATAGGAGAGCTTGCGCGGACATCCAACGGATGCGTGCGGCGATCAGTTCGATCGCCAGTGGCAAGCCGTCCAGTTGGGAGCAGATCGCTGTGATGGCACCAACATTATCAGCATCCAATTTAAAATCAGGGCGCACGGCGCGACCACGTTCAGCGAATAATTTTATTGCCGAGAAGTGTGCCAGTCCATCCATATCAATGGATTGCAATTCAGTTGGGGTGGGGATATTGAGTGCCGGTACAGGATACAGCCATTCGCCCGGAGAGCGGATCGCTTCACGGCTGGTGGTCAGGATTTTTAAACGGGGACAGGCTGAAAGGAGATCGGATGCCACGATTGCTGTTGTATCGAGCACATGCTCAACGTTGTCCAAAATGACGAGAATATGCTTATCTCCAATATCATCCTTGAGCTGTTCAGAAGGGGAACGGTCCTGTGTTTTCAGACAGCCAAGCGTTTGAGCGATGGTCAGCGCAACCAGGCTCGGGTCTTCAAGCGGAGCCAATTCGACAAAGAAAACTCCATCGGTGAATTGCGGGAGTGACTCGTGTGCAACCGCAAGACTTAAGCGGGTCTTGCCAATGCCCGGTGGACCGAGCAGCGTAATCAGGCGCGTATCAGGGTTTGACACATATTCGCGCACATCATTAACTTCCTTGTTGCGTCCTATGAAGGAGCTCAGCGAGGCGCGTAAATTTGTGCGTGGTGGTTGAGTTGAGTCACGCCATGGCGTTTCCCCGCGTTGTTCACCGGGAGCTTTGGTCCAGTCGCCGCGTGAGAAGCTTATGAAGGCGGTTGTTTCATTTGGGGGGATGTTGAAGATTTTTGCCAGTCGTTCGACCATCTGCGCCGATGGGCGTCGTTCCTCAGATTCAAGTTTGCGCAGGGTAATGGCGGCGCAACCGATCTGGTGTGCCAGTTGTTCGCGGGTCAAGCCTTTCCCCATGCGTTGACGCTTAAGCCACTCACCGAAGGATACCTCAGTCAACGTTCCCTCATTCAATGTAGCAATTTTGTATCACTTTGTGATACCTGCCCGAGTTGTAAATCGTGTACAGTACGGATATTGGCCGGAGTATACCATGTGGAAAATTACAGATTCGATTGCCTGCCTATATGTTCATTTCACAGGCTCACCATTCGTTTCTCACTTACACGTACTTGGCTCTTATTTGTGACAAAATATCATGACATCAAAAAACTTTCCCACAGGCACTGTCGCTTTACTGTTTACCGACATAGAAGGCAGTACAAAACTCGCACAAGAACACACCGACGTGTGGGAAGCTTTGCGCGAACGTCACCACGCCATATTGAGGTCTGCGATCGCGTTGCATAACGGCTATGTCTTTCAAATCATTGGTGATGCTTTTTGCGCGACATTTCACACTGCGGGGGATGCGTTGCTCGCTGCCATTCGATCGCAAACAGATATGTATCGTGAAAACTGGGGGGCAAAGTCCATCAAAGTTCGCATGGGGCTTCACACAGGCAAGGCAGAAATCCAGGAGGATGGTCAATATCAAGGATATCTCGCCATGAGTCGCATTCAGCGCCTGATGTCGGCTGGGCATGGCGGGCAGGTGTTGATCTCGCTGGCAACTCAGGAGCTTATTCGTGATGAACTGCCTGAGGGTATATCCCTGCGTGATATGGGTGAAAAACGACTCAAGGATTTGATCCGTCCTGAACATATATTTCAACTGGTTATCCCCGGTCTGCCAGATGATTTTCCCCCGTTAAGAACCCTTGAAACTCATTCTAATAATTTGCCGATTCAAGCTACGCCTTTTGTGGAGCGTGAACATGAAACGGAGGCAGTCCGCCAAAAATTGCTCAATCCCGACATTCACCTTCTCACACTCACGGGACCAGGCGGTATCGGCAAGACCCGCCTTGGGTTGCAGGTCGCGGCTGAAATGCTTGATGATTTTGCCGATGGCGTATTCTTTGTCCCGCTTGCACCGGTCAATGACGCATCCCTGGTTTTATCCACCATTGCGCAGGTATTGAATGTTCGTGAGGCGGCAGGAGTATCACTGATAGAGATGCTGCAGAATCACCTGAGCAAGAAACATCTCCTATTGTTTTTGGATAACTTCGAACAGGTGATTTCTGCCGCGTCGTTTGTCAGTCATTTGCTGGCGGTTGCGCCAAACCTGAAAGTACTGGTCACCAGTCGGGAAATTCTGCATATCTATGGAGAACACAATTACCCCGTATCTGCATTGACTGTTCCTGATCCTAAGCATCTGCCTTCGTTGGAGCGATTGACACAATTTGAAGCAGTGCGGTTATTCATTCAACGTGCACAGGCGGTGAAATCTGATTTTGAAGTTACCAATATCAATGCTCCAGCAGTTGCAGAGATTTGTCACCGACTCGACGGTTTGCCTTTGGCGATTGAATTGGCAGCGGCAAGGGTGCGGCTTTTATCCCCTGAAAATTTGTTATTGAGGCTCGAAAGCCGCCTGCGTCTACTCACCGGCGGCGCACGCGATCTACCCGGCCGCCAGCAAACTCTGCGCGGGACTATTGCATGGAGTTACGATCTGCTAAATGCTGATGAGAAAACACTCTTCCAGCGATTGGCTGTTTTTGCCGGAGGATTTACACTCGAGGCGACTGAAGCGGTGTGCAATCCTGATAACAATCTGCTCTTGGAAATCGTTGATGGCGTGGAAGCATTGACCGATAAAAGTCTATTAAAACGTGAAGAGCGTGGAGAGGAGCCGCGTTTCTTTATGCTGGAGACCATTCGAGAATATGCCGTTGAAATATTTTCCAAGGATGATGGGGCAGGAGCGCTCCGCAGAAGTCATTTCGATTATTTCCTCAAGTTTGCAAAGCAGGCACGGTCTTTCCTCGAAAAATCCGAACAGGCAATCTGGTTGAACCGACTCGAAAGCGAGCATGATAATTTGCGCGCCGCCATTCTTTGGGCAAAAGAAAACAGACTCACCAAGCAAGGCGCGCAAGTGGCAGACGCTTTGAGTTTGTTCTGGTTGATGCGCGGATACCCTACCGAGGGGCGTGCCCGCCTGGCAGAAATTCTTTCTCAACGCGATGATCTTATCGATAAGGAGTTGTATGCCAGATTATTGAATCAGGCGGGTTTGCTTGCTCGGTACCAACGTGATTACAAATCGGCAGCAGCCTTTATTAGTGAAAGCTTGGAAATTTCAAGAAAATTGGGCGATCAACATGCGATTGCCAATGCGTTGGCAAATTTGGGTTTTGTCGTTTTGCATCAGGAAAATTTGGCCCAGGCAAATGAATACTATTTGGAGGCGTTGGCGATCTATCAGGAGTTGAACCGTGAACAGGGCATAGCAGATTCTTCAAGCAACTTGGCGTTAATTGAGTTCTGCAAAGGCAATTACGAAACAGCTTATTACTACAATGAAGAGAGCCTTTTGCTCTGGCAAAAATTGGAGGACAAACAGGGTATCGCATGGGCACTCAGTCACATCGGGAATGTGGCTTTACAGCAGGGCCAATACACTGAAGCGCAGGATTTCCTTGGTAGAAGCCTGACGATCGCACTTGAGACTGGCATCAAATGGCAGATCGCTTACGCTCTTGAAGGTTATGCCAGTCTTGCCGCGGCTCATAAACAGTCGCAACAGGCATTATGCCTGGCAAGTTTTTGCAATGAATTGCGGCGTTCCATTCATATGCCACTATCGCCCCTTTATCGCACTCTCTTCGAACGAACGATGATCTCCGTGTGGCAGGTATTGGATGAAAAATCAACCTCCGCGGCGCAGGTGACTGGACAGAACATGAGTCTTGAGGATGCGATCAATTATGCTCGCAGGGAGGTGGCCTTCAGCTAAGGCGATCAATTTTATAAATACCCGTTGAATAAACTTTTCAAATTAATTCACAAAAAGGAGATTTAATCATGACTTCCATTCCAACCGGAGCCGTTAATCATATTGCCCTTACAGTCACTGACCGGGACCGCTCGCGCGAGTTTTACACAAGCCTGCTGGGATTTCAGTTCATCGTTGAGTTCGGACCGAAATACCTGTTGAGCAACAACAGCGTGATCTTGGCGTTGAATCCGGCACCCGACCCAGCCCGCGCCATTGCCAATGACCGTTTCGATGAGAACCGCGTCGGGCTGGACCATGTCAGTTTCAACGTGACGAATCATGACGAGCTTGAAAGCGCAATTAAACTCTTTGATGAGCGCGGCATCTCACACGGGGAAATCAAAGATCTGGACGGGCTCGGTATTTACGTGCTTGCCTTCCGCGATCCCGACAACATCCAGGTCGAATTGACCGCCCCGAAGGGATAACTCATCTCTAGATTTTTTCCAAACAGGATAGGCGCTTTCTCCTGACATGTTTTTAGGGAACGCTTTGGGCCCGCCGAGTTTGTCGGAATCTAATCATCCAATGAAATGCGTCCTGGAAAGATGCTCTTTTCATGACGCATATGAATTAATGAAAGAGAACGCTTCAGCCGCACAGATTCATTGATTTAAACCCAGCGCCAGCGCAGCGGCCTCGCGCACGGAGAAATCGGGGTCCTGGAGTGCCGCGCTCAGCGCCTGCTGGGCCGGCCGGGACCCGCGGCCCACGAGCCCCAGGGCCAGGGCGGCTTCCCTGCGGTTTTCTGCAACCGGATCTGATTCAAGGACCTGGATGAGCGCCTCGATCACCTGCTCAGAAGCCGTACCGGAATGCCCCAGGGCGCTGATGGCTTTGTTACGGATGGAAGCGTCCTGGCTCTGCAGGCTGGCGATCCAGGCCCCGGTTTGATCCTGCGCGGCGTTTGGGTACATGGCTACCAGGAGCTCGTCGCGCAGCCCGCCGGGGTGGATGGAGGCATCATCGCTGTTGATCAGGATGACGAACGCCAGGTCGTGGGAGGGGATGTATTCCATCAGCGAGAGATAACCGGCCGTATCGCCGCCGTGTCCCAGCGAGGGGCCCAGGGGAGTCTCGGACCGGAAGACGCCCAGGCCGTAATCGCTGATCTCATCGAACAGGAGCATTTGCTCCCGCATGGAGGGTTCCAGGACGCTCGATCCGTTTCCGTAGAGAGCGCGGCACCAGGTGAGCAGGTCGGAAGCGTTGGAGATCATCGTGTCGGCGCTGACCGAGAGGATCGTTTCGTAGGGCAGCGTGGTCGTGTCCACGGTCTCGCCGCTGAGCGGGTGGACGGTATAGCCGTGGACCAGGCTCGTCGTCACGGGGCTCATCTCCGGCGTGGCGTAGAACGTGTTGAACAGGCTCAGAGGCAGCAGAAGGTCCTCGGTCAGCGCCGCGCCCGGCGAAGTGCCGGTCACCTGCTCGATGACCTTCGCCAGCAGGATATAGTTCGTGTTGCCGTAGCGATACTCGCTGCCGGGCGCGAAGTGCAGGTCATGGGCGAAGGAGAGGGAGAGCATTTCGTCCCAAGTCCACAGGCGGCCCATGTTCTCCGCCACATGCGGGATGAAGCCGGGGTCATTGTGGACCGGGTCGAAGTAGCCGCTGCGATGGCTAAGCAGATGGCGCAGGGTGACCTTGTTTCCATGCGGCATGCCGGGCAGAACGGTTTCGAGGGGATCGTCCAGGCGGAGGTTTCCCTGCGAGGCAAGCTTCAGGGTCTCGGCGGCGATGAAGGTCTTGGTGATGCTTGCAATGCGGAACGTATCGTGCACTCGAATGTAGATGCCGTTCCCGGCATCCGACATGCCGCTGGCCAGCAGAAGCGGCTCCTCGCCCGGAAGAGACAGGCCGACCACCACCCCCGGCACTCCCGAGCGTACGCGCCAGTCGTCGACTATCTGCTCCAGCTCCTCCGGATCCCACTCCCGGGAAGCCGGTGCCTGGGTCAGAGGGGCGGTACAGGCGCTGACAATAATCACCAGAAGCAAAGAGAACAGAATATAAATCGGTCCGTATCTTTTCATCGCTCACATCCTTTAACTCGTTAGACCGCTTGCAGAGAAGATTGTTTCCTTCCAAGAGAAAGACCCCTCCTGAGAAGGGGTCTGATAACCATTCCCTGTATGCAATGGGCGGTTTTCGCGCAGGCTACACCAGCACCTGGTAGGCAAAGTTCAGCATCAGCTCCTGGTGCTCGATCTGCTGTTCCTGGGCCCGCGAGCCGTGCCCGGCCTTGAACCCGGCACCCGACCCAGCCCGCGCCATTGCCAACGACCGTTTCGATGAGAACCGCGTCGGGCTGGACCATGTCAGTTTCAACGTGGCGAATCACGCGGAACTCGAAGAAGCACTCAAACTCCTCGATGAGCGCGGCGTTCCTCACGGGGAGATCAAAGACCTGGACGGGCTCGGTATCTACGTACTTGCCTTCCGCGATCCCGACAATATCCAGGTGGAATTGACGGCTCCGAAGGGTTAAACCCATCTCTAGATTTTTTCCAAACAGGATAGGCGCTTTCTCCTGACATGTTTGTGGGGAACGCTTTGGGCCCGCCGAGTTTGTTCCAGTAAAGCACAGATCGAATTTCGTCTGCTCTCCTTAACGTATGGTCTTTGAATAGGC
>JANMSY010000692.1:0-1869 GCA_031389865.1 Anaerolineales bacterium
ACCCGCATATTGCCTTCCTCTTTGAGCAGGGAAGCCCAGGCTGCAAAAGCCAGGCCAAGCGCCATAATCATCAACACGAGTTGCAGTCGGTCGCCGCGATCGTTCCATTGTCCAGCGGTTTCGAAGTATGCATCTGAGTCATTGAAATTTGCATTGGCGTCTGCGTACACAGCATCATAGTACTGATCATCCCAGACCGTGTCTGGGTCGCGGTCCATGGCATCGAGTAGGGCCTGTGAAAAACTACCTTGATAGTATTCCGCGACATCCGGACGTTCATCCTGGTTCAGATACCAGTTATCGAAGTAATTGTAATCCTGGGTGATATCCTGGTTGGATCTGAGATATTCGGCATTTCCATCGTTCAGGCTTTTCATGCCTAGAATTTCAAAATCGTTCTGTTTGCCATCCGCCACAGAACCCTGAAGGCTAGCAACGGCCGTAAATACACTCAAGACAGCGATCAGTGTGCCGAGTATGATTTCATTTCCAAGAAAATGCAAGGACTTCATGTTGTTTCTCCTAAATATGGTTTGTTATCGTAGGAGAATTATAGTGTGTATATTGGGATGTTGAGATTGCGAATATGTTAGAACCCATCTCAAAAATGTCACCCTGGGCGTAGCGAAGGGTCTCTAACTCTAAAAACACGAGACTCTCACCTGCACTGCGTGCGGCGCAAGTGTCGGTCGCGGAAAACGCTCCCTCAGAGTGACATGGTATTTTTGAGCTAACTTGTAGTAACTTGGACAGGTTATTAGACTCTTGTCGCTAAATGTCCATCGGCGTCTGCC
Organism: Anaerolineales bacterium; assembly: GCA_031389865.1. Lineage (GTDB taxonomy): Bacteria > Chloroflexota > Anaerolineae > Anaerolineales > Villigracilaceae > Defluviilinea. The sequence continues at coordinate 795 of JANMSY010000692.1, forward strand.
CGGTCCAAAACGGCGAGGATGGTGCGTACCAGATCGCGGGCGGCTTGCTCGCTCAATTCAACAGCGACGCGCGCGGATGGCCCTTGTGACACATTCACGAAATCAATGTTCAAGGCATGTTCCAGCGGGGCATTGAATGGATGGTCGTAGGAAACATCTGCCTGCTCAAGTTTGAACCATCCGCTGGCGCTTTTTCCGCTGCCATCAATTTTTACTTTTTCTACGATCATTGTGCACATATTTGTTTCCTTTTCAAATGTCATTCTGAGCGAAGCGAAGCAATCTCATTTTATACGTAAATAGAAAATTTTTGCAACCGCGAGATTGCTTCGTCGCCACTTTGCGGCTCCTCGCAATGACAATTAGGCACTCAAATATTTCTCAAGAAACGCAAAGACCTTTTGCCAGCCATCCACTGCCTGTTGTTGACGGTACGCGGCGCGATCATAATAGAAGAATCCGTGACCGGCATCCGCGTATCTGTGGAATTCATAATTCTTGCCATGTCTCTTGAGTTCTGCTTCATGTTGATCGACCTGCTCCGGCGTAGGATTACTATCATCATTGCCGAAGATTCCCAGGATGGGGCAGGGGAGATCTTTGGTGTAATCCAATGGCGAGACAGGGAAATTGGAATTCAAATCTTCCGGCTTCATTACGACGCGTCCACCCCAGCAATCGACAATCGCATCAAAGCCAGCAGCGCGGCAAGCTGCCAGATAGGCATGCCTGCCCCCTGAACAGGTACCGAAGATCCCAACTTTACCGTTGACATAAGGAAGTGAACGTGCGTATTTCATCCCTCCTGCCAGATCACCGACGGCGTGATCGTCTGGAATGCCGCCATCCGCGCGGACCTTTGCCGCCACATCTTCAGGGGTGCCATGCCCAGTGCGAAAATATAGATTGGGCGAGATTGTGACGTAGCCATGATAGGCAAATTTGTGCGTTGCCTCGCGATACCATTCGTCCCAGCCGGGCATGTGATGCGCCAACACCATGGCGGGAAAGGGACCGGATCCAAGTGGACGCGCAAGATAGGTGTTGATCAAATCGCCGTTCGCGCCGGTCATCG